>CAZYDR010000139.1:1494-8737 GCA_964645285.1 uncultured Alphaproteobacteria bacterium | reverse complement strand
AACCGGTCGATGCAACACAAGCGTTGAATCTCTCTGCCGGCGTTTCAAACTCCAAGGTTTTGCGCGGCCGTTCGTTGAGCTGCCGGGCCAACCTCATATGCTCTCCTCCGCGTACTTGGTGCGGATCGTCCTAACGCGGGCCTCCATTCGGGAGGCAGGTCACGGCTGTCAGCGCGGCGGCACCAGCGCCACCATTTCTCGTTTGAAAGGCGCGCCTTCGGGCCGCGGTTCGTCAAGCTCGCGGGCGTAACGGTGGCCGGCGTAGATGGCGTGGGCCACCGTGGCCGGGGCGCAGGCGTCGCCGATGACGTCGCGGGCGCTGATCCCGGCCGCGTCGAGCGCCGGGGCGTCGGCCGCGAGCTCGAGATAGAGGGCATCGTTGGGCAGCCGCGCGGTGACTGACACGATGGCGGCGCAGTCGCGGCGCGACTCGCGCCCGGTATAGGCGCAGGCCAGCACCGCCGTGCCGACCTCGATGGCGACGAGGTCGACGGCCGCGCAGATTTCCACGCCAAGCTCGATTAGCCGCGCCTGAATACGCGGCTGCTCCATGGTGTTGTGGGTCCAGTTGGCGACATCGGCCGCCGGGGTCACGTAGATCACCTCGCAACCGGCGGCGCGCAGCCGCTCGGCGATGACGCTCGCCATGTAGTACTGGTCGTCGTCGTAGATCAGCACCGGCCCCTCGGGAAGTTGCCCGGTCATGATGTCGTCGGGGGTCAGCGGCGGCGTGATGTCGCTGCCCGGAATCGGCATCGGGTGCGTGCGCCCGACACCGTCGGCGCGCCACCGCGCCCCGGTGGCGATGACCACGCGGTCGGCGCCGACCTCGCGCACGCTTTGCGCCGTCATGACGCTTTCCCGGAACACCTCGACGTTGGTCATGCGTTCGATTTGCTGAATCCGGTAATCGCGCACACGACCCATCTGATTGAGCCCCGGCAGTATCGACTCCAGGGTCACGCGGCCGCCGAGATCCCGCGTCGCCTCGGCCAGCATCACGTCATAGCCGCGCTGACCCAAGGCCCGCGTAGCCTCGAGCCCGGCGGGACCAGCGCCGACGACCAGCACCCGCGCGTCCGAACCCTTGTCTGCGATATACTCGGGATGCCATCCCTTGCGCCACTCCTCGCTGACCGTGGGATTCTGGGTGCAGCGCATGGGATGGCCCAGGAAATCACCGCTGACGCACATGTTGCAGGCGATACATTCGCGGATGTCCTCAATCCGCCCTTCCTCGATTTTTCGGGGCATGAACGGATCGGCGATGGAGGGCCGCGCCGCGCCGATGAAGTCGAGCGTACCGTTCTTGATCAGCGAGACCATGCGGTCGACCGAGGTGTAGCAGCCGACGCCGACGACGGGCTTCGACGTCACCTGCTTGACGAAGGAAATGTACTTCTCCTGAAAACCTTCCTCGGCGAAGCGCGCGGTCATCGAATCATTATCCCAGCCGGCGACGTTGACGTCCCACAGATCGGGCAGATCGGCCAACAACTCGACCACGTCACGGCCTTCGCCGTCATAAGTCAGGCCGGCGTCACCCATCATCTCATCGACCGAGAAGCGGATGGCGACGGCGCAGCTATGGCCGACCGCCTCCTTGGTCTCCTCGAGGACCTCGCGCAACAGGCGCACGCGGTTCTCGAGGCTGCCGCCGTATTCGTCGGTACGGTCGTTGTAACGGCGCGACAGAAAATACGTCAGCATGGTGATGGTGTGCGCGGCGTAGAGATAGACGATGTCGTAGCCTACCTTCTCGGCCCGCAGCGCCGCCTCGCGGTGCCAGCGCCGGAAGTTTCGGATATCGGTCTTGTCCATGGCCCGCGCCTGGATCGGCTCGTTAAAAATGCAGACCCGGTGGGAAGGCGACAGCGGCACCTCGCGGCTGAAGCGATTGGGAGCGTCGTGGGCGTTATGGACCAGCTCGATGCCAGCCAACCCGCCGTGGTCGTGGATGGCGCTGACCAGCTTCTCGTGGACTGGCAGATCGCGCTCGTCCCACAGCCGCAGTTCGTTGGCCGGGGTGTAATCGGAACTGGCGTGGATTTCGGCTTCCTCGGTGCACACCACCGCCCAGCCGCCCTCGGCCTTGACGCCGCGCATGGCGGCCATGCCGCTGGGATAGGCGTGACCCATACCGTTGCAATGGGGCACCTGGTAGAAGCGGTTCCTGGCCGTCTTCGGGCCGATCTTGACGGGTTCGAAAAGAATGTCATAGCGCGGATCGCGGGTCATCTCTTCACCTCATGCGTCAGCAACCCAAACCGGTGCGACGAAGCACGACAGCCTAGCAAGGGCCGTCGTCAGCCAAACTAATTTAGATCAATGTCGTGATTGCCGAATCGTCGATGCTGGTTCGGTCCGAGGAACAGTTCGGCAGTCGAATGGAACAGTAATCGTGGCCCAGACAGAACCGACCAAGACGGCAACAAGGGAAGGCTCACGGACGCCTCGGCGCTCGGGCGGCGCCAGGAACCGCCGCGCCGCGCGGACGACCTATCCCGGCGACAAGGCGGTTCGTCCGGGTCTCGCAGGCGGCGGCTATCGCCCCTTGAGCAGTCGCGACATGGAGCGCATCCACCAGACCGCGTTGAAGGTTCTCGAGAACATCGGTATGGCCGACCCGATCCCGATTCTGCGTGAGCGGGCGCTGGAGAAGGGTTGCTGGATCGGTGACCAGGGCCGCCTTCATTTTCCCGCCGCCCTGGTCGAGGATGTCGTCGCTGGAGTTGATCGCAACGCCTGCTTCCAAGGGCGCGATGACCGCTACGATGTCGATCTGAGCGGCAGCAGCGTCCACTATGCCCCGGGGGCCGAGGCGATCAACACCATCGACTTCGAAAGCGGCCGGTACCGACCCTCGACGCTTGTCGATCTCTACGACTTCGCGCGGCTGATCGACTCCTTCGAGCATGTCGATGTATTTTCCCGCGTCGCCGTCGCCACCGAGCTCGAAGACGCTTTCGACATCGATTTCAACATCGCCTACGCCAGCCTGGCCGGCACCAACAAGCACGTCGAGCTGGGCTTCGCGAAGGGTGAAAACCTGGAACGCACTCTACCGCTGATCCACATGATCGCCGGTGGTGAAAAGAAATACCTGGAGCGGCCGTTTTGCTCGGCCTTTGGATGTCCGGTGGTTTCGCCACTGACCTATGGCGAGGATAACGCCACGACCTGCGTCGCGGGGATCAAGCTCAATTCCCCTGTCAACCTGATCATCGGGCCTCAGGCGGGTTCGACCGCGCCGGCGGCCCTGGCCGGCACCCTGGTGCAGGTTGTCGCCGAAGCCCTAGCCGCGACGCTTCTCGTCAACCTCGTCAAACCCGGCCATCCGGTTGTGTTCGGACTTTGGGCCTCGATCGCGGATCTGCGCACCGCCGCCTTCTCCGGCGGCGGCGGCGAACAGGCTTTGATCTCCGCCGCGTCGAGTCAGCTCGGTAACTTTTATGATCTGCCGACCACGGTTAGCGCGGGAATAACCGACTCGAAGGCGGTCGATGCCCAGATGGGCTTTGAAAAGGCCATCAGCACCGTCCTCGCGACCCTCGCCGGGACCAACGGCGTCGGCCATTCCTGTGGCATGATGGCAAGCCTTCTCGCCTGCTCCTTCGAGTCCATGGTGATCGACAACGAGATGCTCGGCATGATCCAACGTACCGTCAGGGGCATTGATGTCACCGATGAATCTCTGTCCTACGAGGTCATCGAGGATGTTGTCCTGAATGGTCCCAATCACTTCCTCGCCCACCCGCAAACCCTAGAACTAATGGAGACCGAGTACCTCTATCCGGACCTCGCCGACCGGGCGCCGCCGGACGTCTGGGAGGAGGGCGGCGCACTCGACATCAAGGACCGCGCCCGCACCCGCGTACGCCAGACGCTCTCGACCCACTATCCCGAATATATCGACCCGAAACTCGATCGCGAGATCAGGGAGCGCTTCCCGATTCTTCTGGCCGAAGAGGATATGCGCCCCGAATGCGGGCGTTGGTAGACGGCGTTTAGAGCTTCATCTGTTGAACCTGGGCGCTGAGCCCGCCATCAAGCACCCATAGCTGACCGCTGGCGTAGACCGCCTCGTCGCCGGCTAGCCAGTTGGCCAGACCGGCCACGTCGTCCGGCGTGCCGTAGCGGCGCATGGGGTGAATGTCGCACACCTTTTGCCGCAGACTCTCGATGTCGCCGGCGGTGCCGAAAAAACTTTGCAGCATCGGCGTGTCGATGAAGCCCGGGCAAATCGCGTTAACCCGGATGTTGTCCGGCCCATAGTCGCAGGCCATCGCCTTGGTCAAGGCGTGCACCGCGCCTTTGGTCGCGCAATAGGCGGCAAGGCCCGGGTCAGCGATGAAGCCGTCGTACGAGCCGAAATTGATGATCGAGCCGCCACCGGCCTTGCGCATCAGGGGCAACAGATGCTTGCTGACGAGAAATGTCCCGGTGACGTTGATAGCGAAAATCCGGTTCCATTCCTCTAGCGTCGTCTCTTCGATGGTCTTTTCGATTTCGATGGCGGCCGCGTTCACCAGGATGTCGAGCCCGTAGTGCTCGGCGCCGACGGCGGCGGCGAGCGCGGCGCAAGCCGCTTCGTCGGTAACGTCGAGCGCCTGGTAGCTGACGTTCTCCGGAAGCTCGCCCTCGCCTTTCGCGATGTCCGCCGCCACCACCCGCACGCCCTCGCGGGCGAAACGGGCGCAGATGGCTTGGCCGATACCGCCGCGCCCGCCGGTTACCACGGCAATTCTGTTCTCCAACCGCTTATCGGACATCATCCGACCCCCATCCTATCTACCAGTCGCTATATTAGTCTTGGCACGGTGATTGGGAAGGGATGATCCGACTGTAGCCCATCGATTTCGAAGACTGGATTAGCCAGTTTGCAGCGATCATCCTCGTCGCGCCCAATGTGGCCTATTGACCCAGGCTGTGTGAACACGCGGGGACTGATAGAATCCCGCCATGCTATCGGCGAGGGTTTGTGACACTGTGCCGCCAACTCGGGCTGTTGGCTGATGCCGGGGTGGCGATCGACGGTTCCAAGTTCAAGGCGGTCAACGCCCGCGACAGGAACTTCACACGGGCCAAGATTGAGACGCCGCCTGGCGCAGATCGAGGCGAGTGTCGGGCGCTATCTCGACCAGTTCGACAGCGCCGACCGGCAAGAGCCATCGCTGGAGCGCACCACCAAGATCGATCGTTTGGCAGGCAAGATCACCAAACTCAGGGCGGATATGCAACGCCTGGCAAAGCTTGAAGCTCGGATGCTCGCCGCGCCGGACCAGCAAATCTCGCTGACCGACCCCGACGCCCGCTCCATGGCCACCAGTGGCCGGGCAGCGGCGTGCTTGGCTATAATCTCCAGACGGCGGTGGACACCAGACACCACCTGATCGTCGCCCGCGAGGTAACCAATGTGGGCAATGACCGGGCTCAACTCGCGGCCATGGCCAAGCAGACCAAGGCGGCTCTGGGGACCGACAGGCTGGACGTGGTTACTTCAACGGCGAAGAGATCCTGGCCTGCCATGACGACGGCATCACGGTAACGCTGCCCAAACCGCTGACCTCGGGAGCCAAGGCCAAGGGGCACTTTGGCAAGCAGGACTTTGTCTATCTGGCTGAGGCGATGTCTATCGTTGCCCCTCCGGATCACCCGCTGGGAGCAGGAACACGTTGTTGAGGTTGTCCAGCAACGGCTCGACGAGCGCCCGGAGATCATGCGCCAGCGACGCAAAACCGTCGAGCATCCGTTCGGCACCATCAAATACTGGATGGGCTATAGCCACTTCCAGATGAAGACCCTGAAACGGGTCGGTACCGAGATGGCGTTGCGCGTGCTGGCCTATAATCTCAAGCGTGTCATCACCATCATGGGTATCCGCCCGCTGATCGCGGCGCTGAGCACGGCATAGGCTCTTGTCGGCCTTATTCTGGGTCCGTATCCGAACAAATACTGCTAATTCCGACCCAAAACCTTCACCAGCAGCGGCTATCTCTAAAACCCGAAAACCCGTCTCGGCAACTCGGCAAAACCCACCGACGCGTCACGCTGATAATTCCACAAGCGTTTCTACACAGCCCGGATCAGAAACGGACATTAGAAGCGCTGAGCATTCGATTGTATGTTACTACTATTGTGCCGCCCAAGTTGGGTGTTTAGATAACCGTAACGGGAAATGATCCATGGCTGCAGCCCAATTAGACCAAACGATTCGGCCGGCCAAGATCGGGCTCACGTTGCCGCACCGCGAAAAGCCCGACGGCCAGCGCAGTTGGGCGCAGATCCGCGACACGGCGGAGCTCACCGAAGCCATCGGGTTTGACTCCTTGTGGTTGGTCGATCACTTTCTCTTCGAATCCGAAAACACGCCGCCGAAAGGCATCTGGGAGTGCTGGTCGCTGCTCGCGGCGCTGGCGGCCTGCACCAAGACCGTCGAGCTCGGCACCCTGGTGCTCGGCATGGGGTTCAGGAACCCCGCCCTGCTGGCAAAGATGGCGGACACCGTCGACGAAATCAGTGGCGGGCGGTTGATACTGGGATTGGGCGCGGGGTACCAGAAGTTCGAGTACGATGCTTTCGGCTATCCGTTCGACCATAAATACAGCCGCTTCGAGGAAGCTATCCAAATCGTCCACGGCTTGCTGAAGAACGGCCAGATCGATTTCGAGGGCCGGTTCTACAGCGCCCGCGAGTGCGAATTGAAGCCGCGCGGCCCGAGAGCCGAAGGCCCGCCGATCCTGATCGGCAGCTGTGGTCCCAAGATGCTGAGATTGGTCGGCCGGTACGCCGACATGTGGAATGGCATCTGGGATGAACTCGGCAACAGTCCAGAGGATCTCGCCCGGGTGAGGCCACTCATCGATGAGGCGTGCATCGACGTGGGCCGCGACCCGGCGACGCTTGCTCGTACGTTCTCCGTGCTGGTTACGGGCGACGGTTCCGTGCCTTATTGGGAAGCCTCTATGTCCGACGAGGACATCAAGGCGCTCAAACCAATGAAGGGCGCCCCGGCCGACATCGCCGAATCACTTCGCGCCTTTGCTGCCGAAGGCGCATCCCATATTCAGATCCACCTGGACCCGGCGACGCCGCAAGCGCTCGAAAAGCTGGCACCGGTGCTGGAGGCATTCGATTCCGGTTAGCAACGTTGGTTACTCTTTACGTGCCCTGGTCCAGAACCGAGCAGAAGGTGTCGAGGGCTATATTGCGGCCACAGACCACCACGGCGACACCCTTGCCC
>CAZYDR010000139.1:0-1484 GCA_964645285.1 uncultured Alphaproteobacteria bacterium | reverse complement strand
CTGGTAGTTGCCAGCATCCTTGAGGCCGGCCGCCAGGGCGACGCCGGCCGCCCCCTCAATGATAAAGCTCTCGTTGGCCGCCATGGCGCCCATGGCGCCGGCGATTTCCGCTTCGCTGACCAGAATGTGCTGATCGATGACCTGTTGGCAGATGTCGAAGGTGATGGCGCCGTCTTCAATACCGCCGGCGGTTCCGTCGGATAGGGTTTCCGTTTCAGGAGTGTCGTATATCTCACCTCTTTCGAGGCACAGATACATGGCCGGCGCATTTTCAGGCGAGCAGGCGATGATATCGGCATTCGGCAGGTTCGCCTTCAGGTAACAACCGACGCCCCCAACCAGACCGCCGCCGCCGAGGGCGAGGTAAACCGCGGCCAGGTCCGGACATTGTTCCGCCAGTTCGAGCCCGATGGTTCCCTGTCCGGCTATGACATCCAGGTCGGCATAGGGCGAGACAAATGTCTTGCCCTCTCGTTCCGCCTCGGCTCGGCCGATGACTTCCGCCTCGACGCCGTTGCCCGATACCAGGACCGTGGTGGCGCCGAGACGTTTCATGTTCGAATGCTTCTTCGGCGACACGTACTGGGGCAGATAGATCGTCGCCTCCAGTCCCGCTACCCGGGCCGCTTGAGCCGTGGCTATACCGTGATTGCCCGACGATGCGGCGACGATTCCATTATCCCGTTCTTCTTGTGTAAGGGAGAGAACCTTGTTCATGGCGCCGCGCATCTTGAAAGACCCGGTGCGCTGCAGGTGTTCGCCCTTTAACAAAAAACCCGCGCCAGTCCTCTCGCTGAAGGCGCCTGAATAGTCCAGCGGCGTTTTCCGCGCGCCGCCGTCGACGTCCTTGATCCGCTTGTTCGCGGCAATGATTTCGTCCGTCATGTCGCGCATTGATTTCGAATCCATGATTGCACCGCCCGGGGGTTCAGTGGCCTATCGTGACAAGACCGTATCGACCAGCGTCACCCAGTAGCTGGCGCCGCGCGACAGGATGTTGTCGTTAAAATCATAATTCGGATTGTGCACCATGCAACCGCCTTCGCTGCCTTCGCCATTGCCGATATTGACATAACAGCCGGGCACCGTCTGAAGCATGAAGGCGAAGTCCTCCGAGCCCATGTTCATGGGGGTATCGAGGCTAACGTTGCCGTCGCCAAACACGCGCAGGGCCGCCTGACTGCAGAGTTCGACGTGCTCGGTGTGATTGATGAGTGGGGGATAGCGGCGCTCGTAGTTGACGCTGATGGCCGCGCCGAAGGTATGGCCGATGTGTTCGACCATGCGTTTGATGCCCGCTTCCACCTGATCCTGGACTTCTGGCTTGAACGTCCTCACCGTGCCGCTAATCACGACTTTTTCGGGGATGGCGTTGTAGACGCTGCCGCCATGGACCTGAGTGACACTGAGCACCGCCGATTTCAGCGGATCAATGTTCCGACTACAGATGGTTTGCAGGGCGTTGACCAGATTTGCCTGCACGA
>CAZYDR010000138.1:0-8870 GCA_964645285.1 uncultured Alphaproteobacteria bacterium | reverse complement strand
TACATGTGCCAGCGCCAGTCGTCCTCGCCGTTGTTGCCGAGCGCCGCGCTCATGCCGCCCTGGGCGGCGACGGTATGGCTGCGGGTCGGAAACACCTTGGTCAGGCAGGCGGTTTTGAGGCCCCGTTCGGCCATGCCGAAGGTGGCGCGCAGGCCGGCGCCGCCTGCGCCGACGACGACCACGTCATAGGTGTGGTCGGTTAACGGGTAGGCTTCGGACATGGGTTACTATCCCCCGAATGAAAGCTTGAGAACGGCGAACACACTGGCAATACCGAGAGCGAAAGTACCGAGCGAGACGGCCAGTACCGACGCGGTCTTGAGGCCCTCGTGCTGAATGTAGTCCTCGATCACCACCTGGAGACCGAGCTGGGAATGATAGAAGCTGGCGATGATGAACATCAGCATGACCACGGCGACCAGGGGATTGCCCATGAGCGCCACGGCGCGGGCGTGATCGGCGCCGATGAAATTGAAAATGATGACCACGAACATGAAGGTCAGCGGGATCAGAGCCACGGCCGTGATCCGCTGGGCCCAGAAGTGGCCGGTGCCCTCCTTGGCCGAACCAAGGCCGCGAACCCGGCCGATGGGTGAACGCAGGCTCATGATCCACCTCCCGCCATGACATCGGCGAAATCCAGAGCAAGGATCCAGGCGAAAGTGGTCAGCACCGCCGCGAAGAACAGCATGATCCAGCCGGACCGGTAGACGCTTCTGATCTCGAGGTTCCAGCCGATATCCCATAGCAGGTGCCGGACGCCGTTGCACAGATGATAAAACAGGCACAGGGAAAACCCGAGCAACACCAGATTGCCGATGATCGATGAGTAGAACCCCTGAACCCAATGGAAGGCGTCCGGGCTCCACGCCGCCGACAGCAGCCATACCGTTATGAACAGGGTGCCGACAGCAAGTCCGACCCCGGTCATGCGGTGAATGATCGACAGGGTCGCCGTCATTTGTGGCCTGTAAATCGACATATGAGGCGATAGGGGCCGCTCGGCTTGGGCCATGATTCCAGTCTCCCGACCAATCGAAACACGCCCCGAAATGAAGCGGCGCGGGCAATTGTAAACCCCCGTGGTAGCAAGTCAATCACGGGCTGGAGCGGAATTCATCACCGGAACATGCCGAGGCGTAACGGTTCGCACTTCCCGCCATACACCTCAGTCGTTCTATGGAATTTTTTGTTCCATTGTTACGGTAGCGACGCGCGAATATTGTAATTATTGACACTCGCCAGCCTTACTGACTATTGGAGGCAATGATGAGTTTGATTTTGCGGTCACTCGGCGTCGCGGCTGGGCTTTCAATCTCAATATGTGGGACAATGCCAGC
Source organism: uncultured Alphaproteobacteria bacterium (assembly GCA_964645285.1). GTDB lineage: Bacteria > Pseudomonadota > Alphaproteobacteria > JAAXGF01 > JAAXGF01 > JAYZAP01. The sequence goes on along the minus strand of CAZYDR010000138.1, from coordinate 7,530 downwards.
GTTTTTCGCCGATGACGAGGATGTCGCCACCACGTTCTACAATCAAATACTGAGCCCCCAAAAACGATACAACGACATCAGAGAAAACAAGGCGTTTGTCAGTTATATCAACTGGGAAAATTCCACACGAACCCAGGTCGCTGCCGGTCATTTTACCGGGTATTAACGTGCCCATGTTTGCCAGCAAACTCGCGAATGTTGCCCTGAACGACTGTGATCGGCTTCGCAAAGAGAATGGATCGAATTGCGACTGTGTCGTTATCGACAAAAACGGCAAACCGACTCTAGAAATTCCGCAAAAGTATCTCGATCTCTACGACAAGCAGTAGCCTTAGCCCCACAGCCCCTGATCCCGGTGCCAGTCCTCCAGCGACTGGTCCGGATATTCGGCGAAGTGGCGGTGGCCGTCGCCATCCGGAACCCCGACCCAGGCGGCCTTGGAGTCGAGCATGATGTGCTGGGTCTCGGGCGGTATGGGCAGGGCTGAGTCGATGGCGCTAGCGAAGGGGTGGACCAGATCGGACCAAGTCGGATCGAAGGCCCAGAGCGCGCTGCCGCAGCGCTTGCAGAAGTGGCGTCGGGCCGGGTTCGGGCCGTCCTCGCCGGCCACCTGATAGACGCTCACATCGGCCTCGCCCTCGACGGTCAGAGTGGCGGCATGGCCCATGAGATTGATGGCATAGCCGCCACCGCCGCCGGTCTTGCGGCAGATCGAGCAGTAGCAGCGCATGTAGGGATAAGGCGCCGGCGATTCCACGGCGAACCGCACCGCGCCGCAGTGGCATGATCCGTTGAGTTTCATGGCACGCTACTCATTCGTTGTCGCCGGCAGCCAAATTCTTCTCGTAGATCATTTCGTAGCCCCGGTAGCCGCGCTTTTCGTAGATCGCGCGGGAGTGGCTGTTGCCGACCAGCACCCACAGGCGCACCCGGGTGAAGCCGCGTTTGGCCAGGTAGTTCTCGGCGGCATCAAGCAGGGCGCCGCCGACGCCATGGCCGCGGTGGGCGTGCAACACGAAGATATCCGAGACGTAGCCGTGATCGCGGAGGTCTTTGTCAATCAGGGGGTCGTCGTCGTGGCCGTCGTGACAGGCGACCAGGCCGACCGTCTCGCCGCCGCGCACGGCAATCAGAGTGATGCCGTTGTGGGCCGCATTGTCGCGCTCGATGTCAGCGAGGGCGATGTCGCCGACCTCGGCGCCGGGACGCTTGCCGGCGTGGATGGCCCGTTCGGCATCCTGGAATAAGATCAGGAGTTCGACGAGCAATTCGCGGTCGTCCGGCGTTGCCGGCCTGATGGTAATTTCCACTAGCGCCGCCGAGGCATCAGCGCCGTGTAGTCGAGGTCGAGCACCACCGCCGGATCATAGGCGCCCTCGGTGTCCTTGTACGGAAAATCGGCGCAGCTGTGATCCTTGGCCGCCACCGTGCGCAGGCGCAGGGCGCCGATGTCGTCGCGTTCCGGCAGGGCGGATTTTTCCACCACCTCGGTCCAGGCATAGATGGTGTCGCCGGCGAAGGTCGGGGCCACGTGGCGGCCGCCGTTGATGGCGATGATGCGCATGGCGTTGGCCAGACCGTTGTAGCTCAGCGCCCGGACGATGCTGATGACATGGCCGCCGTAGACGATGCGCCGGCCGAACGGCGTATCGTGAGCGGCGTGGTTGTTGAAATGGACCCGCGCGGTGTTCTGATAGAGCCGCGCCGCCATCATATGCTCGGCCTCTTCCACGGTGGTGGCGTCCACGTGATCGATGCACTCGCCGACCTCGTAGTCGTCCCACAGGTGGGGCGAGCCGGCCAGGGCCAAGTCGTAGGCGCCGAGATCGAGTTCGCCGGGCAGTTCGATGCGGTCCAATGGAACCGATTCCGGCAACTCTGGCACCACCGCCTCCGGGGCCGGCGATTCCGGGTCGCGCTTGCGCACCATGACCCAGCGCACATAGTCGAGCACCGCCTCGCCGTGCTGATTGCGCCCGGCGGTCCGTACATAGACCGTGCCGGTCTTGCCGTTGGAGTTGGCCTTGACGCCGATTATCCGGCTGGTGGCGGACAGGGTGTCGCCGGGATAGACCGGGGCCTTGAACAGGCAGTCCGCATAACCGAGGTTGGCCAGGGCGTTGAGCGAGGCGTCCGGCACGGTCTTGCCGAACACCACATGGAAGGTCAGCAGGCCGTCGATGGGCGCCCGCTGCAACCCGGCGGCGCGGGAAAACTCGTCCGACGAGGGGAACACGAAGCGCCCGCCGTAAAGCGCCTGATAGAGCGCCACGTCGCCGCTGGTCACCGTGCGCGGCGTCGCGTGAACCAACTCGTCGCCGACGTGAAAGTCCTCGAAGAAATTGCCCCGTTGGGCCTTGTCCGACATGCGTCCCCCTATGCCGTCGCCGCGGCGATGGCGTCGGCCAGACTCACCAGCCGGTGGGCGGCCTCCACATGAAGGTTTTCAATAAGCTGGCCGTCGACCAGCACCACGCCCTGGCCGGCGGCGGTGGCCTCGCCGTGGGCCTCGATGATACGCTTGGCCCAATCCACCGCGTCGGCCGACGGGGCGAACACCTCATTGGCCACATCGATGGTCTTGGGATGGATCAGAGTTTTGCCGTCGAAGCCCATCTCCAAGCCCTGGCGGCAGGAATAGGCGAAGCCCTCGTCGTCGGCGAGGTCGAGATGAACACCGTCGACAATGGCGATGTCGTGGGCCCGCGCCGCCAGCAGGCAGAGCGACAAACTCGTCAGCATGGGCAGGCGCTCGCGGGTATGGGCGGCATGCAGATCCTTGGCCAGGTCCGACGTGCCCATGACCAGGCAGGAGACCCGGGCGTGGGCGCCGGCGACCTCCTCGGCGTGGAGCATGCCCAGCGGCGTCTCCATCATGCACCAGATGGCGAGGTCGCCGGCCGCCCCGTTGGCCTCAAGCAAAGCTACCGCCTGCTCGACCATGTCGGCGCTACCAACCTTGGGCAGCAGCACCGCATGAGCGCCGCTGGACGCCGCCGCTATCAGATCGTCAACCCCCCATGGCGTGGTCAGGCCGTTGACCCGGATGACCAACTCGCGCGAGCCATAGCCGCCCTCGCCCAGAGCCGCCAGAACCTGATCGCGGGCCTGGCCCTTGGCGTCGGGCGACACCGCGTCCTCCAGGTCCATGATAATGGCGTCGGCGCCGAGGCTACGGCCCTTCTCCAACGCTCGGGCATTGGATCCCGGCATATAAAGCACACTGCGCCTTGGACGCACGGTAACCGCCATGATTGTCCCCCCATCCGACATCGCGAACCACTGTTCGCGCGGCGGCTAACCTAACAACAGCGACGCGGCGCGCAAAGCCCTTTGGAGCACACTGATCGATCGAACGTCGCCACCCACTGCACGTGAAGAGAAGCAACGCCGTCAACAAAAATGAGGGATTAGATGAAATTTACGGCATGAACGAAAACTTCGCTACTATCGTGGGCACTCGGAACGGGCAGTTGGGAAATTTCGAGTTGAGACAATTGATCATGTTGAAAAGCAGAAACGCTTTCGGGTTGAGCGTGCTCGCCCTTTCGTTGCTTCTCACCAGTGGAAGTCTGGCGGAGCCGGTTGAATTCGTTGTTCTCGGCGATATGCCCTACGGCGAGGATCAGGTGGATAGTCTTAATTACATTGGCAACAAAATCAGGAAGGCGGTGTTTCCCTTCGTCATTCACTATGGAGACCTGAAGAGCGGCGGCACTTCCTGTGACCTCTAGGCTGATCGGCGAGATATCCTTGTACAGCTCGTCGAAGGCCCTCTCTTCTATACGCCCGAGAACAACGACTGGACCGACTGTGACCGGCCGAACGCAGGCGGCTCAGATGAATTGAAACGGCTCGAGGAACTTCGTGGCCTTTTCCCGGGACCTGCCGTCGAAGCCGGAATGGCACATAGAGCGCCAAGATCCCGACTATCCCGAAAACGCGCGCTGGGAGTATGGCAATCTGCAGTTTGTAACCCTGCACATTGTCGGCACCGACAACGGCCGGCATGAAATCCTAGAGACTGATCCTCCCGAGAAAGCCCTTGATGCCGTCGACGCGAGGGATGGGGCAAACCTGGAGTGGCTCGATGGCGCGTTCAATCTTGCGCAACAACGCTATCTCAAGGGGCTTGTTGCCGTGATTCATGCCGATCCTGGTGAGATCGAGCACCGTGAGTATCACAACCGGCCCTGCTCTCTGGCCGAACGGGTTAAATGCAATCCCTATCTACCGTTCCTGCGACGCCTGACAGAACAGGCAGACCGTTTTGACAAACCGGTTCTCCTTGTGCACGGCAACACGTCAAACTTCTGCATCGACGAGGGCTTCGGCGGCTGGCAGGCGGTGAAGCTCTGGCGCCTGAATGGGCCCGGCGATTATGTAGTCATTGATGCGGCGGTGGTTCGCTTCGATCCGGACGATCACAGTCCATTTCAGTTTCATGGCCTGTTGACCAAGGATCCGGCACCACCATGCAGTCTTCAGGAAAAGATTGAGTAGCTGGGGGTCTTAATGGCGCCCCGCGACATCGCCGTGAGCTTTTGAGACAAGTCCCCAGCCCACTGGCCCGCACTCCCGCCCCGTGCTACTGTCCCGGCAACCCACCCTTGAACCTCCAAGAGGGTCGGCACCATGCATCTCGTCTGAATTATCGCACGGGAAACCATGCTCCGAAAAATTCATGATCAGAGGTTCATCACATCTGCTTCTTCCCGTGGCAGCGTTTCCCGCCACCCCAACGACGTAACCCCCCATTGGCTGACCGCGCGCATTAAGGACCATGGCGTGCTGTCGTCGGGTGCGGTCACCAAAGTCACCGCCCATCCGACCAACGACTGGAACATGGCCCGCTCGGCCCGTGTCGCCGTGGTATACGACGGCGACGCCAATCCGGACGCGCCGCGTAGCCTGTTCGTCAAGATCATGGAGACCCCGGACCCCTACGCGGACTTCATTCCCGGCGAGATCGCATTCTATAACGAGCCGCTGCCCGACACCCTGCCCCTGGCGATCTGTTATGGCGCGGCTCGTGATCCGGTGACGGGCATGACCCATGTTCTGCTCGAGGACCTGAGCGAAACCCACGTGCAGAGCCAGTGGCAGTTGCCGCCGTCTATCCCCAGGTGCGAAGCCGCGGTCACCGCCCTGGCGCGCATCCATGGATATTGGTGGAAAGGCGAAGTCTCAGCGAGCGATGAGTTCGGCATTGATCGGCGCCTCAAGCTTGAGACATTCGCCAGCCACCTGCCAAACCTGGTCGCCGAATTCCTCGACTTTGTCGGCGAGGCGGTGCCGGAGGATCGTCAGGAAATTGTCCGGTCGGTATGCCGCCAGCTACCTGATCTGCTGGACCGTCGGTTGTTCGGCGGTAAGCCGATCACCCGCAACCACGGCGACCCACATTTCTGGAACATCATATTCCCCAGGGACCCGTCCCGTCACGGCTGCGTCTTCATCGACTGGGAAGACTGGCAATACAATCCCCCTGCCTTCGATTTAGCCTACATGATTGCCCTCCACTGGTACCCGGATCACCGGGCGCGCCATGAGGAACATTCTTTGAGGGTCTACCACAACGCTCTGCTTGGCGAGATTTCGGGCGGCTACAGTTGGGACGACCTTATGGCCGACTACCGCCTGAGCCATCTCCACAACTTCATCGTGCCGTTGTTCCAGCTCAACATGGGCGAGCCGGGCGAAGGCTGGCGGCCCCATGTGGAGCGGCTGTTCCTTTCGTATGATCATCTAGATTGTGATGCGCTGTTGTAAGAGGCAGTGCATAATCGCCGCCGTTTGTTAATTCGTACTTGTCAATCCATACTGGGGGAGAAGGCAATATCATGTGTGATCTCATCACCGTTCCGGCGCGGCGCGGCAAGGCAGCGCGGCTCGACAAGGGCCAGACCGTCAAGGTCATCAACACCCATGGTCTGCAGGTGGTCGACACCTGGGCGTTCAATGCCGACGACCTCAATGAGCACATGTCCATGGAGCACTGGCGCCCGACGGTGCAGAAGATCATCCCCGAGGTCGGCGACGCCATGGTGACCAACAAGCGCCGGCCCATCCTGACCCTTACCGAGGACACCTCGTCGGGCATCCATGACACCCTCATGGCGGCCTGCGATTCCTATCGCTACGGTCTGCTCGGCTGCACCGAGTATCACGACAACTGCACCGACAACCTGCACGCCGCCATGCGCCAGCTTGGCCTCAACGCGCCGGAAACACCGAGCCCGCTCAACCTGTTCATGAACATTCCGGTGAGCAATGGCCGCGAACTGTCGTTCTGCGAGCCCGAGAACAAGCCCGGCGATTACGTCTGCCTGCGCGCCGATCTCGACTGCATCGTCGCCTTCTCGACCTGCCCCCAGGACATCCTGCCAATCAACGGCAAGGCGGGCATTCCCACCGAGGTCCACTTCGAAATCATCGACTGGCCATCAAATCAATAAAGGAGACACCACATGGCAATGAGCAAGGCGGAGCGCGACGCGTTCCTCAATAAAATCCGCATCGGCACCTTGTGCACCCTGAATGACGACGGGTCTCCTAACGCCCTGCCCCTGTGGTACGACTGGGACGGCGAAAAGATCCGCATGTTCTCGGCTCTCGACACCGGCAAGATCAGGCGCCTCAAGGCCGACCCGCGTGCCTCCCTCACGGTCGCCGAGCCGGTCGGCGTGGCCGAGGCCTGGGTCACGGTCGAGGGTACCGTCGAAATTCTCGATGAAGGCGGCAGCGAGCTCGGCTGCCGCCTGGCGGCGCTCTATTACGAGCCGAAACAGGCCCAGGAGACCATCGACGTCTGGTCGAAGGCGACGGACATGATGCTGCTCGAGCTGACGCCTACCAGATTTCGTTCCTGAGCGGGTTAGTTACTCAAACAAATGCTTCCAGGCGTGGCCGCCGGCCATGACTTCGGAATAGCGCTTGCCCCAGATCAGGCCGCCGTCGATGACGATGTCCTCGCCGTTGATGAAGCCGGCTTCGTCGCTGGACAGGAACACCGCGGCGTTGGCGATATCGTCGGGAATGCCGGCCCGAGGCACCGCCTGGTTCTTGGCGAAGGCGACCTTGATCTTCTCGGCGGTCTCCTCGGCGGCGGCGTGGTCCATGCCCATGGCCTTGGCGAAGATGCCCGTGGCGATGGCGCCCGGCGAGATCGAGTTGACCCGTACCCCGTCCTCGCCCAGTTCCATGGCGGCGCATCGCGTCAGGTGGACCAGCGCCGCCTTGACTGTACCGTAGATCGCCGACGATGAATAGCCCGCCCGGTGGGCCGCCACCGAGCCGATATTGACCACACTACCGGCGCCCTGGGCGCGCATGACCGGGGCGGCATACTTCATATGGGCGAGGGCGCCGCGCACATGAACAGCGACGGCGGTGTCGAAACTCTCCAGGGACAAGTCCTCGATACGTCCGCCCGGGGCCGGGCCGCCGGCGTTGTTGATCAGGATATCGATACGGCCGTGGGCGTCGGCGGTCTGCTTGATGGTGCGCTCGGCGTCGGCGGCGCGGGCC
>CAZYDR010000137.1:0-8880 GCA_964645285.1 uncultured Alphaproteobacteria bacterium | reverse complement strand
GGCGTTGTCGGCCTTGCCGTTGCCTGGCAACTGGCGCGAAGCGGACGCGAGGTTATTGTTCTGGAGGCCTGCGACGCCATCGGCACGGGAATCAGCGCGCGCAATTCGGAAGTCATACACGCCGGCATCTATTATACGAAGGACAGTCTCAAGGCCCGGCTCTGCGTTGCGGGGAAGGCGCTGCTTTACCGCTATTGCGAAAGCCGCGGTGTTGAATTCAGGCGCTTGGGCAAACTGATCGTTGCCACCTGCGAGGCGGAAGTCGCCGACCTCCATGGCATTGCAAAAAAGGCGGAGGCCAATGGGGTCAATGACCTACAATGGCTCGGCGCCGCAGAGGTCCAGGCCATGGAGCCTCGGCTGCGGGCGGCGGGTGCGTTGTTCTCACCGTCCACGGGAATCGTTGATTCTCATGGTTTGATGGTGGCCCTGCAAGGGGACGCGGAAGCTAACGGCGCCGTTCTGGCTCTTAACAGCCCGGTCGTCGGCGGCCGGGCCCAGGGGCGGCAAATTGTTATCGACGTGGGCGGCGACGCGTCCATGGAGATATCCTGCGACCGGCTTGTCAATGCCGCCGGCCTCCATGCCCAAAGCGTCGCCCTAAAGCTCGACGGTCTGGCGAGCGAAACCATCCCGCCGATCTTTTACGCCAAGGGCAGTTATTTCACCCTCGGCATGGCGTCGCCTTTCGAACATCTGATTTATCCCGTGCCCGTTCCCGGCGGTTTGGGGACCCATTCGGTTCTCGACACCGGCGGACAAACCAAGTTCGGCCCCGATGTGGAATGGGTCGAGAACCTCGACTATGAGGTTGATCCCAGCCGCGCCGATGGTTTCTATTCGGCAATCCGCCGGTGCTGGCCGGGGCTTCCCCACGGCGCCCTGCAACCTGGTTATGCCGGTATTCGACCAAAGCTCGCCGGACAGCGAGGCGGCGAATGGGGAAGCGACTTCGTCATACAGGGGCGGGAAAGCCACGGCGTCGCCGGGCTGGTCAATCTCTACGGTATCGAATCGCCCGGCCTCACCGCATCCCTCGCCATCGCCGAACGGGTCGCCAGCTTGGTTTGACGGCAGCCTGCTAGGCCAGCTTTTCCGCTGCGAAAATTTCGGGCGGGGCGGCGAGGGCATCCTGGGTTTCGACCAGGAGCATCTCGCGGGCGCCGGCGTTGACCGTGGCCGTCAGTACCGCATGGATTGACGAGACCGCCAGGGACAAGGAGTCATCGAGAGCCGCGCCGCGTAGCGTATGGCCGAGAAACAGGGCCGAGAACATGTCGCCGGTACCGTGAACGGCGGTTTTCAGGCGCGGCGAGCGGACCATCCAGGTGGCTTCGCCATCGCTCGCCAGGGTCGTCAACGCGCCATCATTGCCGCCGGGTGCTGAGGTAAGGACGACCAATCCGGGACCCTGGTCGCGCAATTCCGCCATGGCCGCCAGGGCGTCGTCCATGGCGCTGATCTTGCGCCCGGAAAAAATCTCCAACTCATAGCGGTTGGGGGTGACGATGTCGGCGCGGGGCAGCAACTCGTCGCGCAGGAACTCCGCCACGCCGTCGGCCACATAGACGCCGATACCGTCGTCGCCGATCACCGGATCAAGCGCGAAGATGGTGCGGCTGTTGGCGGCACGCAGGGCATCAAGAGCCTCCAGAACCACCGCGCCCAGGGCCGCGCTGCCGAGATAGCCGGAAAGCAGGGCGTCGCAGTCTCCCAACACGCCGAGTTCCGCGATGCCGGCGACCACGTCGGAGACCATGGCCGTATCCGCCGCGCCGCCGCGCCACGTGGGATGGCCCAGATGGTTCGACAAATAAGTGGTATGGACCGGCCAGACGCCGATGCCGAGCCGTTGTAGCGGCAGGGTGGCGGCGTTGTTGCCGACATGGCCGAAGGCCACCGAGGACTGGATGGAAAGCACGTTTTTGGTCGACGTCATGACGCCAGCATAACCTAAATGTGGCGCGGGGCGCGCGGATCGTTTATTGTTGACACCGGGTAGTCGTAAGGAGGACGCGTCGTGCTGGAGACTTATTTCAAACTCACCGAGAACGGGACCAATGTTCGTACCGAGCTGATTGCCGGGCTGACCACGTTCCTCACCATGGCTTATATCGCCTTCGTCAATCCCAGCATTCTCGCCGCGGCGGGCATGGACCAAGGGGCGGTGTTCGTCGCCACCTGCGTGGCGGCGGCCGTCGGCAGCCTGATCATGGGGCTGTGGGCCAACTACCCCATCGCCCTGGCGCCGGGCATGGGGCTCAACGCCTTCTTCGCCTTCGGCGTGGTGTTGGGCATGGGGCACGCGTGGGAGACCGCGCTCGGCGCCGTGTTCATCGCCGGCGTGCTGTTCTTTTTGCTCAGCGTGTTCAAGGTGCGGGAGTGGATCATCAACGCCATCCCTCACGGGCTGAAACTCGCCATTGCCGCCGGCATCGGCCTGTTCCTCGCCCTCATCGGTCTAAAGAACGCCGGCATCGTGATCGATCACCCGGCCACCCTGGTCGGTCTCGGCGATGTCGGATCGGCAACCGTGCTGCTGGCGGTCGGCGGCTTCATGGTCATGGGAGCGCTGGATTCGCGCAAGGTGCCCGGCGCCATTACCATCGCCATCCTGCTGACCACGGCGATTGGCGTGGCGCTCGGGGTATCGGAGTTCCGAGGCGTCGTTTCCATGCCGCCCAGCGTCATGCCGACCTTGTTCGCCATGGATATCGTCGGCGCCCTGGACGGCGCCCTGTTGTCGGTGATCTTCGCCTTTCTGTTCGTCGATTTGTTTGACACCGCCGGCACCCTGATCAGCGTCGCCCACCGCGGCGGCATGTTGGATGCCGACGGCAAGCTGCCGCGCCTCGGCAAAGCGCTGATGTCGGATTCCATCGCCACCGTGGCCGGCGCCGCCATGGGCACCTCGACCACCACCAGCTACATCGAGAGCGTCGCCGGGGTGAAGGCCGGCGGCCGCACCGGGCTGACCGCGGTGACCGTGGCGGCTCTGTTCCTGTTGACCCTGTTCTTCTCGCCCCTGGCCGGCACCATCCCGGCCTACGCCACGGCGCCGGCCCTGGTGCTGGTGGCCTGTGTCATGGTGCGCGGCCTCACCGAGGTCGACTGGGACGACATTACCGAATACGGCCCGGCGGTAGTTACCGCCATCGGCATGCCGTTGACCTTTTCCATCGCCGACGGTATTGGTTTCGGTTTCGTCACCTACGCCGGGCTTAAGATTCTCAGCGGCCGGTTTAGCGAAGCGCCTCCGGCGGTGATCATTCTGGCCGCTCTGTTCGTGATTAAGTTCGCGGTGTTGTAGACAGGCTCGGGAGCTGCCATGCTCGAGCAGCAATTCAAACAACGCTATCTCGAATCACTGAGCTTTTTTAAGTACTTTTACGACGACGTGCGGGAGTACGGCAGCCCCGACAATCCGCGCCGGGTGTTCTACTTTATTCCCGGATTCAGTGGTGTGGCGGGGCAGGTGCGTTTTATCTTTCCCAATCTCCACGCCCTCTATGGCAACAATTTCTATGTGCGGTGCTGCCATTTGGACGCGTTTTCGGCGTCAAAGCCGATCTGGGAGAAGTACACCACCGGCAATCTTGATGCCCGCCGCGCGGTGATCGTCGCCGACATCAAACAGTTGCTTGACCGTCATGGCGAGGTGGTGGTTCTGGTCTCGAGCAACGGTTTTTATGATTTCGTATATGCCTTCGATGAATTGGCATCGGCGGCGGCCGAGGGCCGGCTCAAACTGCTATGGGGGGCCTGCGCGCCGGACCATTTCGACGACACCCTGTGGGAATCCGTGTTCTTTGGTCTTAACGGCTTTGTTCATGGCGGCCATCGCTGGTTCGCCTATCCCAACCACAACCTGCTCACGGCGTTCAATCCGGAAACCAGCACCTCGCTCCGTTGGCGCTTCGGGTCCCAGGCCAAAACCATAAACAAGGTCGATCTGGAATCCCGTTTCATCTTTGCCAACCTCTATTGGGATTACGTTTCGGTGAGTTGCTTCAACGCCATGCTCGATCACATGCTGCGGCGCCGGCCTGGGCCAATCGGCATCGAGAGCCATGTGCTGGTCGGCGCCAACGACGGCTATTGGCGGGGCCAAAGTCAGGATCGGGTGCGCGCGACGGTCGGCAATTACCTGACCAACGCCACCTACACCTTCAAGCCCTCCTCCCACCTCTGGGTCATGACCCCGGAGAATGTGGCCGGTCTGTTCGGCAGGCTTGAAGGCGGCGCCATCGCAAGCTGACGGCGGTGTTACGCCGGGTTGGCTTTTTCGGCGAACTGGTCGTAGGCCTAAAGCGCCTGGGCGTCGTAGACCATGGATGGTCCGCCGCCCATGTAAATGGCCATGCCGATGGTCTCCAGCATCTCGTCACGGCCGGCGCCCTGGTCCAATGCCGCCTTGGCATGAAACGCGACGCAGCCGTCACAGCGCACGGTAATGCCGATGGCCAGGGCAATAAGCTCTTTGGTCCTGGTATCCAGCGCTTTGGTTTCAAGGGCGGCCTGAGCCATCGCCGAAAAGCCCTTCATAACGTCGGGAATGCCTTGGCGCATGGTGCGGATTTCCGTGCTCAGGTTCTTCGCCATGGCGGGGTAATCGTGGATCATGAGTGGTCTCCGTGAGTTATGGTGAGGTGGGTTTTCGGCAGTGATTGTAGGGCGTTCCGGCGCTGGCGGCATGGCCGCGAATTTGCTAGGTTTAATTACACCCACGGCGGAGTCGAGACCTGTGGAAAAATCGTTGCCTTACGGCCATTTGACCGAGACCTGTTTCGGCGCCCGTATTGCCGGCGCCGGCCTCGGCAAGGACGCCTTCGCCCAGGCTATGGATGAGGCCGGTGTGGTGCTTGACGAGCTTCGCGCCCGGCCCAAATCCGGTGACTACGCGCTTCTTCGCCTGCCCCACCGGGACGACGATCTGGCGGTGCTGGAAGCTATCGCCGATGATTACCGCGCCCGGTTCGACCACGTGGTGGTGCTCGGCGCCGGCGGTTCCAGCCTCGGCGGCCAGACCCTGTGCGCCCTGGCGGAAAACGTCTCGCCAAGGCTTCACTTCGCCGACAACATCGACCCCGACAGTTTTGCGGCGCTGTTCAATGACTGCGATCCGGCATTCACCGGCTTCATTGCCATTTCCAAGTCCGGCGCTACCGCCGAGACCCTGGCTCAGACCCTAATCTGCATTGGTAAGCTGCGTGACGCGGTGGGCGAGGACCTGATTTCCCGCCATATGGCCGCCATTGTCCAGCCTGGCGAATCACCGCTGCGCCGCCTCGCTGAACGCTTCGCCATTCCGATCCTCGATCATGATCCCGGCATTGCCGGGCGCTATTCGGTGCTGTCCCTGGTCGGCCTGTTGCCGGCGCTGATTGCCGGGCTTGATGTGCGGGCCCTGCGTCGCGGCGCGGCCATGGTGCTCGACGTGGCGTTCAACGCCCGCAACCCCAGCGCCTGCCCGCCGGCGGTGGGCGCGGCCATCGCTGTGGGCCTGCTGCGCGAGCAGAACATCAGCCAGACCGTACTCATGCCCTACGCTGATCGCCTGGCGCCGTTCGGCCGCTGGTTCCGCCAGTTGTGGGCCGAAAGCCTGGGCAAGGACGGTACCGGCACCACGCCCATCGACGCCCTCGGCGCTACCGACCAGCACAGCCAACTCCAGCTCTGGCTCGGCGGCCCCCATGATAAAATGTTCACCCTGATCATGTTGGACCGCCATGGCGCCGGGCCCATGGTGCCACCGTCCGATGACCAGGACCTGGCCTATCTCGAAGGCCGCACCCTGGGTGATCTCATGGCGGCGGAACAGCGCGCTACCGCCGAGACCTTGGCCGGCCACGGCCGCCCGGTGCGGCGCATGCATCTCGAAGCTCTCGATGAGCACAACCTCGGCGCCCTGCTGATGCATTTCATGCTCGAGAGCATCATCACCGCCGGGCTCATCGACGTGGCGCCGTTCGACCAACCGGCGGTGGACGACGGCAAGGCCCTGGCCCGCGCCTATCTGGCCGGAGAACCACATCAATGACCATAGGCTTGACCATCCGTATCCTGCCGACGGCCACGGTCAACCGCATCGCCGCCGGCGAAGCCATCGAGCGGCCGGCCTCGGCTATCAAGGAACTGGTGGAGAACGCCATTGACGCCGGGGCGCGGCGCATCGACGTGGTTATGGACGGCGGCGGCCGCACGCTGATTTCAGTGGCCGACGACGGCCATGGCATGGAACCGGACGGCCTAGCCCTGGCGGTCGAGCGCCATGCCACCTCCAAGCTCGCCGATGACGGCGATCTGCTCAACATCATCGCTTTGGGTTTTCGCGGCGAGGCTCTACCGTCCATCGGCGGGGTTTGCCGCTTGACTATTACCAGCCGTGCCGTGGGCGCCGACGAGGCCTGGTCGATCCATGTAGAGGGCGGGGCCAAGGGCGCGGTCGCCCCGGCGGCGCTGGGCAAGGGCACCCGGGTCGAGGTGCGCGACTTGTTTTACGCTACGCCGGCCCGGCTCAAGTTTCTTAAAGCCCAGCGCACCGAGCAGAACCACGCGGTCGACGCCATCAAGCGCCTCGCCATGGTCCATCCCGAGATCGCCTTCAGCCTGACCGCCGACGAGCGCGAGGTGCTGCGTCTCGGCGCTGTTCAGGGCGATCTTCTCGACGCCCGGCTTGAACGCCTCGGCGCCATCACGGGCCGCGAGTTCGCCGACAACGCCCTGGCCATCAATGCCGAACGCGAAGGCGTCCGTCTCACCGGCTACGCCGGGCTGCCGACCCTCAGCCGGGGTAATGCCCAGGCGCAATTCCTGTTCGTCAACGGCCGCCCGGTACGCGACAAGCTGCTTTATGGCGCGCTGCGCGGCGCCTATGCGGATTTCCTGGCGCGCGACCGTCACCCCATGGTCGCCCTATTCCTTGAGGTGCCGTCGGACGCGGTTGACGTCAACGTCCACCCGGCCAAGGCGGAAGTGCGGTTTCGCGATGCCGGGGTGGTGCGCGGGCTCATCGTCGGCGCGATCAAACACGCCCTGTCCGAGGCCGGGCACCGGGCCTCGACCACGGTCGGCGACGCCGCCCTCGCCGCCTTCCGCCCCCACGAAGGCCCGGCGCTCCAGCTTAGTCAGCATTCCGACCGGGGCTACCGCGCCGCGCCGCCGCCGGATTATCCATCGTTCGGCCTGGCCGAGGCGGTGGCCGCCTACGGTGCGCCGTTGGCCGGCGATTTCCAGGCGCCCTCAGGGCGTGGCGAGACGGCGCCCGAGGACGATGGCACCGTGGGCTATCCCCTGGGCGCGGCCCGAGGCCAGCTCCACGCCACCTATGTGGTCGCCCAGACTGATGATGGCATCGTCATCGTCGATCAGCACGCCGCCCATGAGCGCCTGGTCTACGAGCGTATGAAGAAGGCCCTCGATGATCAGGGCGTCGCCCGCCAGGGCATGTTGATCCCCGAGGTCGTCGATCTCGATGAGCCGTCGGTCGAGCGCCTCGCCCAGCGGGTCGAGCAGTTCGCTGAACTCGGCCTGATCATCGAGGCTTTCGGCCCCGGCGCCGTGGTGGTGCGCGAGACCCCGGCCATGCTCGGCGAGACCGACATTCAGGGCCTGATCCGCGACCTCGCCGACGAACTCGCCGAGGTCGGCGACACCCTGGCCCTCAAGGAACGTCTTGCCGACGTCTGCTCGACCATGGCGTGCCACGGCAGCGTCTGCGCCGGCCGCGTCCTGACCATGGCCGAAATGAACGCCCTGCTGCGAGAAATGGAAGCCACCCCGCACTCCGGCCAATGCAACCACGGCCGCCCGACCTACGTGGAACTCAAACTCGCCGACATCGAGAAGCTGTTCGGGCGAAGGTAAGGGGGATTCCGGGCTACAGGCCAGGATGATTCTACCTCTGCAGTCCGCGATCAGACCTTACGGTTGGTGAGCATGTTCGCGGCAGGGAATTCTTGCGATTTCGTGGCCGGTTGCCTGCTGGGCCAAGTCCAGCTCGTAGGCCTGCTGGAGATTCAGCCACAGTTCCGGCCCAGTCCCAAAATACCGGCCCAGCCGAAGAGCGGTGTCCGCCGTGAGGTTTCGTTTGCCAGCGATAATCTGCGATACTCGGTTCGGCGGAACCTGGATAATGCGGGCCAGGGCGGCGGCGCTCATGGCGAGTTCCTCGAGTTCGTCGGCGAGGAACTCGCCGGGGTGAATCGGTTCGCGGGGCATATTGTCTCCGTTCAGTGATAGTCGACGATTTCGACGTTGTGCGGGCCATCGTCGCGCCATTCGAAACACACCGGCCATTGGCGGTTGATGCGGATGCCGTACTGGCCTTTGCGGTCGCCTCTCAGGGCCGCGACGCGATTGCTTGGCAACATGCGGAGCGAGTCGAGTGTCACGGCGGCGTCGAACAGACGAAGGCGCTTTTCCGCCTGACGGGAAAAGCCGTGAAGTGCGCCTACCCGTTCGCCATCAAAAAGATGCGCGGCCCGGCGATCCTTGAAACTTCTTATCATGTGTTCTGAGATTAGCTGAGGCTGTTGAAGAAGTCGTTTGCTCTGGGCGGTTCGGCGTGATTTGTCTGACGTCAGCGCCTTTGGGACAAATTGAGGTAATTGTCTAACGGAGGATATCTGGCTCATCGTAGTGATCGAAGGGAACGAAGATGAGGCAGAAATCTATGAGCAAGAGCAACCCGGCGGAGAGAGCTGTTCGGGATATTCGGCGCAAGACGCGCAAGCAGTATTCGGCTGAGGAGAAGATCCGGATCGTGGTATCGGGCCTGCGCGGCGAGGAGAGCATCGCGGCTTTATGTCGCCATGAAGGCATCGCCTATCATCCCCAGACCCAGGGCAAGATCGAGCGTTGGCACCAGACCCTGAAAAA
>CAZYDR010000136.1:6267-8929 GCA_964645285.1 uncultured Alphaproteobacteria bacterium | reverse complement strand
ATTATAGTAGGTTGCATCGCTGACGCCGGCTGATCGGCAGGCCGTCTCGACACTGTCACCAGATGCCAGACTGAGTTCAATCTGGCGCAGCAAATTCAATACATCCTCATCGGAATATCGCTTCCTCGCCATCCCAATACCTCCACACCTTCGTTGAATATCATCAATTATGTGGACTAGTTATAGGGGTGCAGGACACTCGATGACATGACCGTACCCGTCCTAATGTCGCACTGACAAAACGACGCCCACGTATGATCTGGCCGGATCTTCGGATCCGGCCAATTCTTTTTTTTGGAGGCTGGTCACATATAGAGCTTCTCGCCCTCGAGCGCGCTATAGAGATCGGCGACCTGCACCTCATAGCCGTTGTAGAGCAGCGTGGGTACACGATCGCCGGTGGTCAGGGAACGCTCGGTGGCCTGGCTCCAGCGCGGATGCGCCACCTGAGGATTGACGTTGGCCCAGAAGCCGTACTCATTGGCCGCCAGTTCCTCCCAGAAACTCACCGGGCGCTTGTCGCTGAAGCTGACCCGGACGATCGACTTGATGTGCTTGAAACCGTATTTCCACGGCACCGCCAGGCGCAAGGGTGAGCCGAACTGCTTGGCCATGGGCCGGCCGTAGGCGCCGGTGACCATGAACGGCAGTTCGTTGGTCGCCTCGGCCATGGTCAGGCCTTCCACATAGGGCCAGGGATACCAGAACTGGAGCTGGCCAGGGGCCATGGCATCGTCCTTGAAGGTCTCGAAGACGATGTACTTGGCGTCGCCGAGCGGCCGCGCCAGATCGACCAGGTCCTTGAGCGCAAAGCCCGACCAGGGAATGGCCATGGACCACGCCTCGACGCAGCGATGGCGATAAAGCCGTTCTTCCAGGTTCATGCGACGGATCAGATCGTCGATGTCGAGGGTCATTTGCTTTTCAACCAGGCCGTCGATGGTCACCGTCCAGGGCCGGGTAACCAGCGCCTGGGCGGCGCCGGCGATTTGTTTGTGGGAGCCGAATTCGTAGAAGTTGTTGTAGCCCGCCGTGGTGCCCTCGGGGGTCACCGGCCGGTCAAGTTCATAGGCGGTGTTGCGCGCCACCGGATAGAGATCGGCGGTCGGGTCGTCGCTATCGACCGCGGCGGCGGCAGACCGCGCCAGGGCGGCGGCGAGCGGCGCGGCGAGAATGGTCCCGGCGACCAGAGCCTTGCCCAGTTCACGGCGGTTGAGGTACAGATCCTCCGGTGTCGCCATGGACTCGGGCAGCTCCCAGGCGCGTTTGATTCGTGTCAGCATAGTCCGCCCCCAGCGGTATTGATTTCAGGCACCGTACTCAAATGTAGCGAACGCCAATCAATAGCAAATCACGTCGCCGTGGGTTGGATCATCCGGCCTTGCGGGCGATCAGGATAAAGCTCAGGGGCAGCTTGGCTTCGAGGCGCTCGAGGTGGGCATAACTCGGCGACAGGTCGTGGGGGTACTCGTCGAAGCGCTCGATAGCCAGACCGTTGTCGATACAGGCCATGATGATTTCTGACAGGGTGTGGGGAAAGGTGTAGAGCGGTTTCGACTGGTAGGATTCGCCGTCAAAGTAGTCGAGCCCGTCGGTGTCGACCCACGGATCCTGTTTGAAATAGGAATGGCGCCACTTGGGCGGGTCGACATCGTCGAAAGGATCGAACATGGCCTCGATCGGATGATGCTCGTAGAGAAAGACGCAGCCGCCGGGCCGCAGCAGCCGCGCCGCCACGGCGATATAGTCGTGAACCTTGGGAAACCAGCAGATCGCGCCGATGGTGGCGAAGGCCACGTCGAAGACATCGTCGTATGCCGCCGGCACATGATGGACGTCGCCGTGAACGAACTCCACTTGGGCCCCGGCGGCGCCGGCAATGGCGCGCCCCTGATCGAGGAACTGTTCCGCATTGTCAAAGCCGACGCATCGGCCGGCCCCGAGATTTTTGACCGATATCAGTTCCTGGCCGTTGTTGCAGCACAGGTGGGCGACGTCCTTGCCGCCGACACCGAGCGCCTGCCAACGGGCGGTCTCGATAGGGTCGAGGCTGGAATGACCGGGCGCACTGAACTCACCGATCAGCGTTTCCAGATTACGGTCCTTGTGCTTCGGCGCCGCCTCGTTCCACGATTCCCGGTTGGCAGCGACCATCTTGTCGCGGTCCATATCGCTCATTTGAGCGAGCCGCAGGCGCGCTGGATACGCTGGCAGGCGTCCTCCAGCAGTTCGGTGGCAGTGGCGTAGGAGATGCGAAAGTGGGGATCGAGCCCGAAAGCGGTGCCATGGACCACAGCCACGCCTTCCGATTCCAGCAGATAGCCGGCGAAATCCTCGCTGGTGGCGATGGTGTCGCCGTCGGGGGTGGTCTTGCCGATCAGCCCGGCGCAGCTCGGATAGACGTAGAACGCGCCGTTGGGCGTCGGGCAGTCGAGCCCGGTTGCCTGATTGAGCATGCCGACCACCAGATCGCGGCGCTCACGAAACACCTCGTTGCTCATGGCGATATAATCCTGGGGCCCGTTGAGCGCGACGGTGGCGGCGGCCTGGCTCACCGACGACGGGTTCGACGTGCTTTGCGACTGGATCTTGGCCATGGCCTTGATCAGCGGCGCCGGCCCGCCGCCGTAGCCGATGCGCCAGCCTGTCATGGCGTAGGCCT
>CAZYDR010000136.1:0-6257 GCA_964645285.1 uncultured Alphaproteobacteria bacterium | reverse complement strand
GAGACCCCGTTCATGGTCAGCGTGCGCTCATAAAGCTCGGGCACCGCGGCAGCGATGGCGTGGAACTTGAAGCCGTCGTAGACCAGATGCTCATAGATGTCGTCGGACAAAATCCAGACGTGCTCATGGCGCTTTAGCACTTCACTGAGGGCCTTGAGCTGATCCAGCGAATAGGCCGCCCCGGTGGGATTGCTCGGCGAGTTGAACATGAACCACTTGGTCTTGGGCGTGATCGCCGCCTCGAGATCCTCGGGCCGCAGGATAAAGCCATCGGACTGGGGCGCCTCGACAATCACCGGGGTGCCTTCGGCGAGCAGCACCATGTCCGGGTAGGACACCCAGTAGGGCGCCGGAATAATGACCTCGTCACCGGGATCGAGTGTCGCCATGAAGGCGTTGAACAGCACATGCTTGCCGCCGGAACCGACGGTGATCTGATCGATACCGTAGTCGAGGCCGTTCTCACGCTTGAACTTGCCGACGATGGCCTGCTTGAGCTCAGGCGTGCCGTCGACCGCGGTGTATTTGGTGTCGCCCGCGGCGATCGCCGCGTAGGCGGCTTCCTTGATGCTGTCGGGGGTATCGAAATCGGGCTCGCCGGCGCCGAGGCCGATAACGTCGCGGCCGGCGGCCTTGAGCTCGCGCGCCTTGTTGCTGACGGCCATGGTGGGCGACGGCTGGATACGGTCGAGACGGGCGGCGAGAATGCTCATGGCGGTCTCCGGATAGCGGCGTTAGGGGTGAATTTCGGGCGCACCATACGCCCGCAATAGGGCCTTCGCAACCGCGCTTGTCAGTCCTTCCAGACCTTGCCGGTAGCCTCGTCGCGCCACGCCCGCCAATCGCCGATCAGGGGATTGGCCGGGCGTTCCTCGTAGTAGGGAATCATCGGCTTGTAGCCGTCGAAAATACGCCGCAAATCATCCACCGCATCGCGCGGCCCGGACTGGTCGACCCAGTCGACGCGCAGGTCGGTGCGACCGTAGGCATCGTTGCCGACCACCGCCAGGACCGAGGAAAACTGGCCGCCCCGTTCACCGCCGGCGTCGCGCCCGGCCTCGATGGCGCGCATCAGTCGCTCTTCAAGGATCTCGCCGTCGGCGTCATGGTAGGCCGACGCCATGGCCTCGACGATATGCTCGCCCTTGAGATAGTTGCCCATGGCGATCCAGTCGCGGCCCTGAAGGCAGCCCGACCAGTCCCTGTTCTCATTTCCCGTGAACACCGCCGAATGGCCGTTGCGGTCGATAATGCCGATCTGGCGGTATTCGCTGAACTCATCGTTGCTCGCCAACTCATCCAATACCTTGGCCGACGTATAACCGAGCCCGAGCAGTTCCAACGCCAACGGCCCGAGGCCGGGATGGGCGTAGGCCTGGGTCGATACCGCGCCCACATTGGCGGCGATGAACGGACAGCGCGCGCCGACGCTATAGGGACTCGACGTCAGGCAGACGCCGAGCAGCCCGCTGACCGGGTCGCGGCCCATCATGGTGAAGGTCATAGGGTAGTTCCTTGTCTGGCCGGCCTGTTCAGGCGCCGCCGTTGGCTTCGGGGATGTAGCGGAACACCATCTCGCGCAAGGTCACCAGGCCGGCGAGGCCGCCGCCCTCGGTAACCAGGGCGCGGGAGAGGCCGAAGCGGCTGAGCAGCTTGACCGCGTATTTGATGTCCATTTCACAGTCGACGGTAACCACCGGCTTGGACATCACCTCGTAGACATTGGTGCGTTCCGGCGAGCGGTTCTCGGCGATCACCTTGGCGGCGATGTCCGAGAGCACGATGATGCCGTACTCGTCGCCGTCGTGGCGGCGGTCGATGACCAGGGCGCCGACATTGTCGCGGCGCATCATGTCGAGCGCCTCCTGGACCGTCGCAAGGCCGTCGATCCGACCCGGCGACGGCCGCATCAGGTCTTTCACCTTGGTATAGGATTTCTGGCTCATATCTGGTCCTCGATTTCACTGGAGATGGTACTGATTTGCGAGGTCAGCCCGACGGCGTCCTCGATGTCGAGCTGGAAGGCGATGCCGCTGCCCGGCGAGTCGTCGAAATGACAGGCCTTGGCAACATGTTCGAGAATGTCCCGGCTGAGATGCTCTTCGACCAGCAGCAGCACCATATCGCGAGTGCCCTCCAGGTCGAGGCCCAAGAATGTCTTGGCCGGCTTGAGGCCCTCGCCACGGGCGCTGGTAATGACCGTCGAGCCGGTGGCGCCACCGGCCCGGGCCGCTTCGAGGGCGGCGTCGGTCTGGTCGACATCGACCAGGGCGATGATGAGCTTAAACTTCATTTAGTCCTCCTCTGGGCCATCGCCGTTGTCCGACAATCGAGTCAGACGACGATGGCGCCATGCGCTGAAATGGGCATAGCCCATTACGGTGATCATGGGAAACAGGCTGGCGAAGGCGATGAGACCGAAACCGTCGATCAACGGGCTGCGGCCTTCGATGGTTGAAGCGAGGCCGAGCCCCAGGGCGGCGACCAGGGGCACGGTCACGGTGGATGTGGTGACGCCGCCGGAATCGAAGGCCAGCGGCACGATAAACCGGGGCGCCAGCACCGCCTGAACGATGACGATGCCGTAGCCGGCCATAATGAAAAACGGCAGCGACGTGCCGCTGACGATGCGGAAACAGCCGAGCGCCACGCCGATGGCGACACCCACGGCGACCGCCAGTCGCAAGCCCCATGGATTGATGGCGCCGCCGGACACTTCCCGCGCCTTGATAGCCACGGCCATGAGCGACGGCTCGGCAACCGTGGTGGAAAAACCGATGGCGGCGGCGAACAGATAGAGCCAGATATAATCGCCCCAGGTCACCACCGAGTAGCCGTCCTGGGCATGGCCATGGGCGAAGGAGCTGAGCTGTTGTGCCATGGTCTTGCCGAGCGGGAACAGTGCCTGTTCGAGCCCGACCAAAAAAAGAGCGAGACCGAGCACCACATAGACAATGCCGATCATGGTGCGGCGCATATGGGGCAGACGCTTGCGCAGCACGAATGCCTGAAAGCCGACCAGGACAATGACGATGGGCGCGACGTCGAGCAAGGTGTCGCCAAGGGCGGTGAGCACCCGGGCCAGGCCCTGCCCCGGTTCCATCAGAAAATCATCCCGTAGATCAGCACGAAGATCATCGGCATGAGGCTGGCGAAGGCGATCAGGCCGAAGCCGTCGATCATCGGATTGCGACCGCGAATGGCCGAGGCCAGGCCGATGCCCAGGGCCGCGACCAGCGGCACGGTGACCGTCGAGGTGGTGACTCCGCCGGCGTCATAGGCGATGCCGACGATCTCCGGTGGCGCGAAGCCGGTGATCACCACGACGATGAGATAGCCGCCGATGATGAAATAATGCACCGGCCAGCCCATGATGATACGCAGCACGCCAAGCACCAGGGCCGCCCCCACGGAGATCGCCACCGTATAGCGCAGCCCGTCCGCGTAATCGCCCAGCGCCGCCTCGCCGCCCCCAATTAACCCGGCCTCGGCGGCCGCCCGGGCAGCCTCGGCGGCGACCGCGATAAGCGCCGGCTCGGCCACGGTAGTGCCGAACCCGAGGGCGAAGGCGAAGGCCAGCAGCCACGCTAGGCTGCCCTTGCGAGCGAAGGCCCCGGCCATGGACTCGCCGATGGGGAACAACCCCATCTCCAAGCCCTGAATAAACAACGCCAGGCCGGTCATCACCAGCACTAGGCCGAGCAGGATGCTCTCCAGGTCCGGAAACGGCTGCTCGATCACGAAAGTCTGAAAAAACGCGATAACCACGATGATCGGCGCCAGGTCACGGAGCGTACCGACAATCAACCGCCCGAACGTGACAAAGCCCTGGAACATACGCCTGACCGGTGGTTGAAGGCGCCGCGTGGACCCTAGGATATATCAGCCGGGCCGGACTGACGAATAAACAATCTGCGGCCGCAGGGGGTGCCCCGCCGGCACGTTGCGATGATCGTAGTCGCGCGATGGATCGCGGGTCATGCCGATGCGCTCCATGACCTTGATCGACGGCGTGTTGAGCGCCGCCGTATAGGCGACGATTTCGTCGATACCCAGCGGCCCGAAGCCGTGGTCGAGCCAGCCCCTGGCCGCTTCGCTGGCGTAGCCGTTACCGAAATACCGCGGATCAAGCTGCCAGCCGATTTCGAAGTCGAAATCATCTGAAAACGGATAATGATCCGGCACGCGCCGAATACCCACGTCACCAATAATGTCGCCATCAGCCTTGCATTCAACCGCCGCGAAGCCATAGCCGAACTCATTGATGGTCGCGGTCTGCTTGTCGATGAAGGCATCGGACTCGGCAGGCGTCACCAAACTCAAATGGTGGATCCGCGCCGCCGGATTGCCGGCAATGGCGGCGAACACGGCGCGGTCTTCGTCCCGGTAGTTGCGGATGATGAGGCGCTCGGTTTCAAAGATCATGAGCTGCACCGATGATCCCAAAGATAAACCGCGCCGCCGGCGAGGAGACCCCAGAAGACGCCGCTGATACCGAAGAAAGCCATGCCCGACGCCGTCACCAGGAAGGTGATGAGCGCCGCTTCCCGATCCCTCTCCGACGTCATGGCTGAAACCAGCGAGGTGCTCAGGGCGCTGAACAGGGCGAGGCCGGCCACGGCCGCGATCAGGATTGGCGGCGACAGGCTGATGAAGGCAATCGCCGCGCCCGCCGTGAGACCGAACACGATGTAGGTCGCCCCGCCAACCACCGCCGCCCAGTAGCGTTTGTCCGGGGCCGAGTGGGCCTCCTCGCCGGCGCAGATGGCCGTTGTGATAGCCGCCAGATTGACCGCGTGGCCGCCGAACGGGGCCGAGGCCAGGCTGAACAGGCCGGTCCAGCCGAACATGGCGCCGGCATCGAGTTTGAAGCCGAAACTGCCCAACACCGCGATGCCGGTAATGTTCTGGCCCGCCATGGTGATGACAAACAGGGGAAGCGCAATGCCGACGATGCCGGCGGCCGAAAAGCGCGGCATGACGACCACCGGACTCGACCACAAGGCGCTGATTTGGGCGATGTCCACATCGAACACGGTGACGATCAACACGGCGGCGACGAACACCGCGGCGGGCACGGCGAACAGCCGGTTGATCTTGGCGACCACGGCCCAGACCACAAGGATCGGCAGTCCCACATAGGGAAACGCGACAATGGCCTCGAACGGCGCCAGGCAGAGCGGCAACAGCACCCCCGCCAGCATGGCGCTTGCCAGGGGCTTCGGAATGGCCGACACCGCCCGGCCGAACGGCTTCCACAGCCCGGCGAGAATAATCAGCACCGCGGTCACGAGAAACGCGCCGACAGCAACGGCGAACCCGCCTTCCATGGGCTCCAGGGTGGCCAGGAATGCCGCCCCCGGCGTCGACCACGCCACACTGATCGGCATGCGGGTCCTGAGGCTTAGGAAGATGCCGCACAACCCCATGGCAACCGATAGCGCCATAAGCCCCGAAGCCGCCTCCGCCCCACTGGCCCCGACCCCGTACAACCCCTGAACCACGATGGCGAAGGACCCGGCGAAGCCGACGAAGGCGGCCAGGACGCCAGCCGCGAAGGCGGGCATTGAAAAGTCCCTTAGCACCCCCTCACCGCCGCTTGCGCGACTTCTTCCGCAGCGACGACTGCCCCTCGCGCGAATACGCCTGCCCCGGACCCCCCACGTCGCTCGGCTTCACACCCCGGCCGTAGCGCGGGACGACGCCGAGTTCGGTGGCCTCCAAGCGGCGGATTTCGTCGCGCAGGCGGGCGGCTTCCTCGAATTCCAGGTTGGCGGCGGCGGCGCGCATGCGCTTTTCCATGTCCTTGAGGTGGCTCTTGAGGTTGTTGCCGACCAGATGCGGCGCGCCCTCGTCGCCGGTGCCGACGGTGACGTAGTCGGCCTCGGCGACGCTTTGGATGATGTCGTCGACGTTCTTGCGGATGCTCTCCGGCGTAATGCCGTTGGCGGCGTTGAAGGCCTGCTGCTTCTCGCGCCGGCGGTTGGTCTCGTCGAGGGCGGCGGTCAGGCTGCGGGTCATCTTGTCGGCGTAGAGGATGACCCGGCCGTCGATGGTGCGCGCCGCCCGGCCGATGGTCTGGACCAGGGAGGTCTGGGAGCGCAGGAAGCCCTCCTTGTCGGCATCGAGAATGGCGACCAGGGCGCATTCGGGAATGTCGAGGCCCTCGCGCAGCAGGTTGATGCCGATGAGCACGTCGAAGGCGCCGAGGCGTAGGTCGCGGATAATCTCGATACGCTCCAGGGTGTCGATGTCGG
>CAZYDR010000135.1:0-9172 GCA_964645285.1 uncultured Alphaproteobacteria bacterium | reverse complement strand
CCAAGACCGTACCGGTCCCTCCCCGCGCCGGCTATCGACTTAACGTGTCAATGCCCTCCGGCGTCGCGTGGGTGGCGCCGGCGGTTAGAGCCGTGGGCGCTGGCCATTCCAGGGCCGTGCGCGCTCGTAGGCCGCGGCGGTCCGGAACACACTGACGTCGTCGAACGGGCGACCGACGATCTGCAGACCCGTCGGCACGCCCGTCTTGGCGAAACCGCTTGGCACGCTGGCGACGGGGAGCTGAGGCAGCAAATTGAACGGGTAGGTCATGACCCAGCCAAGCGCCGCTTCAATCTTCTTGCCGTTGATGGTGAAGTATTTGTCGTCCGGCATGTGCCGGGCTGGCACGCTGGGTGTCGCCAGCGTTGGGCAGACGAAAATGTCGTAGCGTTCGAGGACTGGGCCCAGCCGGCGGTACATCCCGGCCCGCTGCTCGATGCACTGGGCAAAGGACATGGGGCGCGAGCGGACGAGTCGATTCGCCCGTCCCCGCGAGTAGTCGGCCAGAAGCTTGCGCTGTCGTGGCGGCAGATCGCGCGGATCGAAGTCCGAGTGTTCGCGCGCGTGGGCGTAGAACGCGACGAGCGTGTCCCAGGTCCAGTCCATCTCGACCTCGTCGACCTGGCAGCCCAGCTCGCGAAACGCGTCGAGCGCAGCACGGGTGTTGCGTCTGACGTCCGGATGCACCTCGCAATACCCTAAGTCGATGGAGTACGCGATCTTCCAGCCTTTGATCGGCTTGAGCTTGGCAGGGATCGAGAGCTTTCGATCCAGGGCAGTGATGTCGGCCGGATGTGGCCCCGCCATGATGTTCTCCATCAGGGCGCCGTCAGCCACGGTGCGAGTAATGGGGCCGTAAACGGCCGGAGAATTGAGATTCCAGGGCGGCAGCGAAGGGACGCGGCCAGTCGGCGGCTTGAAGCCGAAGACGCCACAGGCCGAAGCCGGAATGCGCACTGAACCGGCGTAGTCGGCGCCATCAGCCAGCGTCGTCATGCCGGCGGCCACCGCTGCCGCCGAGCCACCCGACGAGCCACCCGGGGTAAAGCGCCGATTCCAGGGGTTGCGTGTCACGCCCCACAGCGGCGTGTGGCACACGCTTGCCGCGGCGAATTCGGGTGTGGTAGTGCGCCCGATCATGATTGCGCCAGCGCGCAGGATGCGCTCGACGCTGAGCGCACTGTGGTCGTCGACGTTGTCGGCGAACAGATGCGAGCCATGTGTGGTGATCTCGCCCTTGACCTCGTGGTCGTCCTTGATGACCACGGGTAGGCCCTCGAGCCGACGGGGGCGGCTACCCCTCTTACGGTAACGGGTTTCGGCCTTCTTTGCCGCGTCTAGCGCTCGGTCGAAAAAGGTGTAGGTGAAAGCGTTTAGCTTCGGGTTGGCCTTCTCGGCGCGCGCGATGACAGCCGATACGAGCTCGATAGGCGAGAGCCGGCGCGCCCTGAACGCCTTGATCGCGTCGACCGCCGAGATGAAGCAAAGGTCAGATGTCATTAGTGCGCTCCCGTGCCCTGAGATGTCTTCTGCCAGTTGTCGAATATGGTAGCACGAAACGCGCCACCAGACCGGGAATCCGTGACCAGTGCGGCCGTGAGGATTTCAGCCCCGAGGAGCGCGGCTACATTGGCCGGGCAATCGATGCGGGTATTGGCTACCCTGACGACGCTGAGTCGCACGACAAGCAGCCGGAGAATTCGGGCATCAGCCTCGCCAATGTCTGCTCAGGGTCAGGAACAGACATTAGGCACGGCTCCGCTAATGTCTGCTATTGGGGGTAAAGCGGACATCGAAACACCGACGCCCGACGTCGGTTTCGTTCGTAGATCGGACATTCATTGGCTTCGCATGCGCGTCCATCAGCATGGTCATCCTCGGGCCCCAGTACCTGCTTAGATCGACCTCTCAAACCGCTTGTCGGATTGTAGGGTCTTGACCAAATCCTCCCCCCGCATCAACGTTTTGCCCAAGTTCGGTATAGGTGGCATCGAGCTCCCGCAACCATCAAGACCCTACCGCCGCTTTCGTTGGAAGCGGCGGTTTTGCTTTGTTGGGCATAAGAGACGATCTGCGCCAGTGCTCCGACTAAGGGGATTATTGCTCTGCCGTTCTCAGACTGCTTGATCGCGACGAGCCGGATTACCGCACATAGGCCAGGATTTCCCCGACAAGTTCTCCCAAGCACCATTGCTGGAAATAGAACGCCGCGCGGTCGTTGTAGCGCACGCCTGTGCCAGGACCGCCGCGGCCGAACCTGTCACAGAACGCCGCGGAGCGCCGGGTGGCGGTCAGGTCTCGGCGATGCGATGGAGCGGAAAATGGCAAACGAATTTGTGGCCGGGCGCGGTGCTCGATTCGTCCGGAAATTCGCGACTGCAGACATCCTGGGCATAGCTGCAGCGCGTATGAAACTCGCACCCGCTCGGTCGGTTCCTGAGGCTGGGAATTTCCCCCTGGAGCTCGACCACCTCGCGCCGCTGATCCGGGTCGGGTCGGGGAATCGCAGAAAGCAGTGCCTTGGTATAGGGGTGGGTCGAGTGTTCGAAGATTTCCTCGGTCCGGCCCTGCTCAACGAAGCGCCCGAGGTACATAATCGCCATTTCGTCGCAGATGTGGCGCACCATCGGCAGGTTGTGCGTAATGATGAGGTAGCTCAGGCCCAGCTCCGCCTGCAGCTCGCCCATCAGATTGAGAATTTCGCCCTGGACCGAGACATCGAGCCCGGCGGTGGGTTCGTCGGCGATGATCAGCTTCGGCGACAGGGCCAGCGCCCGAGCGACGCCCACTCGCCGCGCCTGGCCGCCACTCAATTCATGTGGATAGCGGCTGAAGAAATCGGCATTGAGCCCGACCATGCCGAGAAGCCGGCCGGCCTCGGCATCGAGGTCGCGGTCCTTCAGTCCATGAATGATAAACGGCTCGGTCACCAGCGCGCGCACCGTCCGTCGCGGGCTCAACGAAGCGACGGGGTCCTGAAACATTATGGCGATGTCGCGCCGATAGGGCTTGTAGGCCGAATCGGAAAGTCCCGTGAGATCGGCGCCATTGAAGCGGACCGTTCCCTCCTCTGCCGGCACCAAGCCGACGATGGCGCGCCCCAGCGTCGTCTTGCCTGATCCGCTCTCGCCCACCAGGCCGAAGGTGGTGCCCTCGTCAAGCGATAGGGACACGCCAAGGACCGCGTCGATATAGGGATCGTGTACGCCTTCGATCAGCGCCCGCATTGCGCCAACGACGCGAAACCGGACCCGAAGGTTCTCGATCTCCAGGAGCTTAGTCATTGGCGAGAAGGTGGCAGCGGGCGGTATGACCGTCAACCACGGTCTCGGTGTCCGGCGCCTTCTGTCGGCAGGTGTCGAACGCCTTGGGGCAGCGGGGGGCGAAGACGCATCCGGTCGGGATGCGAATGAGGTCGGGTACCCCACCCCGAATGGTCGGGAGCGTGCGGGTACTGTCGAGAATCCGCGCCGGGTCGCATGCCAAGAGAAGCTGCGTGTAGGGGTGTGCGGGCCGGTGGAAGACGTCATGGACGGTGCCTTGCTCGACGACCTCGCCGGCGTACATCACGACCACCGCGTCGCAGAGCTCGGCGACCAGGCCGAGGTGGTGCGAGACGAACAGGATGGAGCCCTGGAGGAAGCCAGCCTTGAGCTGCCGCAAGAGGTGGATGATCTGGGCCTCGAGGGTCACATCCAGCGCCGTCGTCGGCTCGTCGGCGATCAACAGGTCGGGGTTGGTGATCAGCGCCATGGCGATGGCGATGCGCTGGCGCATGCCGCCGCTGAACTGGTGGGGAAACCGGTCGAGCTGGTCGCCCGGGTCGGCCATCCCCACGCGACGCAACATCTCGACCGCCGCCGCGCGCTTGTCCACCATTCTGCGTCCCTTTTCACGGTATTGGACGTCGGTCATCTGCGTGCCGATCGAGAGCACCGGGTTCAACGCGGTCATCGGATCCTGAAAGACCATGGTGATCTTACGGCCCCTGATATCCCTGAGCTCGGCCCCCGACATGGCGAGCACGTTGCGCTCGTCGTAGGTCACTTCGCCGCCGCTAATCACCGCGTTCTCGGCGAGAAGGTTGAGCGCCGCCAGGATCAGCGTCGACTTGCCGCAGCCGCTTTCGCCGACGATGCCGACGATTTGGTTGCGCGGGACTTCGAGGCTCACGTTCCTCAGCGCGTGAACGTTGCCACGCGGAGTCACGAAGTCGATTGTCAGGTTTTTGACCGCGAGAACGGCTTCCATCCCGATTAGATGTCCTTGCGCAGCTTGGGGTCGAAGATGTCTCTGAGCGCCTCGCCGAGGAAGGTGAACCCCAGGGTGGTGATAATAAGCGGCACACCCCCGGCCACCACCAGCCACGGCGTGTTGCGGATGAAAGCGTAGCCGTCGTTGATGATGCTGCCCCAGCTCGGCGTCGGCGGCCGCACGCCAAGGCCCAGGAAGCTCAATCCGGCCTCGATCGTGACCACGACCGGTACGTCCATGCTGGCGAGGATGAACAGCGGCCCGATGACGTTGGGCAACATGTGCACGCCCAGCACCCGCACCATGCCGGCGCCGAGCGCGCGTTCGGCTAGGATGAACTCGGTGTTCTTCAGCGACAGCGCCTGGGTGCGAACGATGCGCGCGTACGTCGGGATCGAGATAACGATGATGACGATGATAACCGTCTCCATGCTGGGCCCGAACAGCGTCACCACCGCCAGCGCGAACATGATCGTCGGGAAAGAGCGCACCGAATCGAACAGCAGCAGCAGGATATTGTCGAGCCATCGCGGCCCATAGCCGGCAAGCAGGCCAAGCGCCAGGCCGATGCTGAGAGCGGTGGTTATGCACACAAAGGCCACGGTTAGCGCGATACGCCCGCCCATCAGCACCCGCGAGAACACGTCACGACCGAGCTGGTCGGTGCCGAATAAGTGCGCGAGCGAGGGGTCCTGAAGCCGCGACGGAACATCGAGCGTGTTTGGGCCGTACGGGGCGAGCCAATCGGCGAAAATCGCGGCGAAGATGACGAGTCCGACCAGGATAAGACCGAGCAGGCCCAGCGGATCGCGGACGAGGCGCCGCAATCCGGCCCATCTTTGGACCGCCGGCGCTTCCTCGCCGGCCGCCGCCGGCGCGAGCTCAGAGGCTGGCGCGGACACGGGGATCGAGCCAGGCGATGAAGAGATCGGCGATCAACGTGGCCATGACGAAAAGGCCAATGGTGACCAGCACCGATCCCATGACGACCGGGTAGTTGCGGGTGATGACTGCGTCAAAGATCAGCTTGCCGATTCCCGGCCGGGCAAACACGATCTCGGCGAACACCGCGCCCGAGAGAAGATTGCCGACGCCGACGCCGAGTAGCGTAACGGTAGGCAGGATCGCGAGGTTCAGCGCGTAGCGGAAGACGATGACGTGGTCGGGCAGGCCAAACGCCCGCGCCGTGCGGATGTAGTTCTCACCTAGCACCTCGAGCATCGACGCCCGGACCAGACGTGCGAGATACCCGACCCAGCCGAGGCCGATAGCAAGGGAGGGGAGAAGAAGGTGGCGAAACTGGTCGACCGGATCGCCCGGTTCTCCGGCCCCGATTGCCGGAAGCCACCGCAACGCTACGGCAAAGACGAGCAGAGAGTAGATGGCGACGACGAAGGACGGAATGGCGATCACGCTCACCGAGAAGATTCCCGTCACCTTGTCGAGGAAGCTGTTGCGCCGGATCGCCGAATAACATCCCATGGGAATGCCGATGAAGATCGCCCAGCCGAGCCCCAGTAAGGTCAGCGCCAAGGTGTACGGCAACTGCTCGAAGACGATCACGGTGACACTGCGGTTGCTCCACACGTCGATGCCGAGGTCGCCCTGAAGCATGTTCCGGAAGAAGTAGAAGAATTGAAGCGGCAACGGCTGATCCAGCCCCATTTTGACCTTCAGGGCCTCTTTCATTTCAGGCGAGGCGCGAGGGCCGAGGGCGATGCTCGCGGGATCGCCGGGCACCAAGTAGATCATGCCGAACAAAAGCGCCATGGCGACCGAGATGATCAACACAGCGAGGCCGATACGCCGCAGCGCATAAATCCACATGGTTCCGGGACCTCTACCAGCCGTCCTTGTTGCCCGGTATTTTGATCGACTGCCCGCTGAACGTCAAAAGATTATCACTCTCGAACCCGCCGGCGACGTACGGCCGGACTGGCGTCCACCGATGCGGCGTCCGTAGGCGCGCGAAACGCGATGATGTCGGATTCAAAACCATACTGGTTGATTTCCAATAACCTTGAATGCCCACGGATGAAATGCAATTCTATTGGTAGCGAAACGGTAGTACAATTTTCCTGAATTTAGGGTTTATCTGGGAAATGTCGGATGAAACGAGGCAACCACTCTCAACACAGAGGGACCAAGCCATGACCTATCAAGGACCACCCATATCCCGCAGACGCTTTGTCCAGGGATCCGTGGCGGCGGCGGCGACCGGCGCAAGCTGGCCGATCATCGTCGAGGCGGCCGGCGACACCTTGCGCGTGCGCAACTACTCTGATTTGCAGATTCTCGACCCGGCGTACCTCCTGTCGGCCCCGGAATGGGACATCTTGAAATGCATGACCCACGGCCTGATCAGCTACGTTCCGGGCGACGACTGGGCCTGGGAGCTCGACGCGGCCAGCATGATCGAGCAGGTCGACGACACTCACATCAAGTTCGGACTGCGTTCGGGCATCGGCTGGACCAATGGCTTTGGCGAGATGACCGCCGAGGACGTTAAGTTCTCCTACGAGCGCATCGCCGACCCGGCGATGGAATCGCCCTACGCCGAGGACTGGGGTGCGCTGGACCGCGTCGAGGTTACCGAACGCTACGCCGGCACCATCGTGCTCAAGGAGGCGTATGCGCCGCTGTGGACGACGACCCTGCCGGTATCCAGCGGCATGATCGTGTGCAAGGCGGCGGTCGAACCGCTCGAAGGCAAGCGCTACACCACTGAGATGCCGGCCTGGTCGGGTCCCTACGATCTGACCAAATGGGTCCCAAATCAGAAGACGATATTGCGCCGGCGCGAAGACTACACGGCGGGACCGAAGCCGGACTTCGCCACCATTGAGGTCCGACCGATCACCGACGAGAATGCGTCCGAACTGGCGGTCATCTCGGGCGATCTCGATTATTCGACGATCGCGGTCGCGTCGCTGGCGAACCTGCGCGAAGAACTGCCGGCGGGCCTGCAACTGGTCGAGAGGCCGTCGCTGAAATACGTCTGGATGGGTATCAACGGCGACCATCCGAAGTTCAAGGACATCCGCGTCCGCAAGGCCATCCAGATGGCGGTCAACGTCGAGGAGATTCTCGAGGCGGCCTATTTCGGCTTGGCGGAACCCGCCACGGGCATCGTTCCGCCCGGCCTGATCGGCCACCGCGACGCGCCGCTGATCCCCTACGCCGGCGATAAAGAGAAGGCGCGCGATCTTCTGGTCGCGGCCGGCCACGGCGGCGGCCTCGACGTCGGGATGTACCTGCTCAACAAGCCGACCTACTTGACGGCGGCCCAGGTGATCCAGTCCAACCTGGCCGAAATCGGGGTTAACATGGAGATCACGTCCTTGGATTCTGGCATGTGGTGGACCATGGGCATGGAGTCCGAAGGCGAGAACTGGAAGACGATCGAGGTGATGTACAACCGCTTCTCGTCCAATCCGGATCCGGGCTGGTATACCATGTGGTTCACGCCCCAGCAGGTTGGCGTCTGGAACTGGGAGCGCTTCAACGACGTCGAGTTCGGCGACCTGCACGCCAAGGCGCTAGTCGAAAGCGACCCGGCCGAGCGCGACCGGATGTACAAGCGCATGCAGAACCTGATGGAGGAATCGGGCAGCTACCGCTTCATCACGCACGAGCTGACGGCGGGCCTGTTCAGCGAGTCCATCGTGCCGGCGCTGCTACCCGACGGCTCGATGATCTGGAAGGCGTTCAAGAGGGCCTGAGCCGGATTCGCGATGACCGGCCCGAGCTGTACCGGCGCTGCGTCCCGCCGCTTCGATGTCGAGCGCGACGCGGCGCAGACCCGCATGCGGCAGCTTGCCCGGCGTCTCGGCCGCGCGGTCGCGCCGCTGCCCGCCGGCGCGCGTGGTTAGAAATAGCGCCGGAAGACCTCGGCGAGCTTGACATTGACCTCGTCGTGCCGGTGGCCGGCCAGGGAAAGATGGCCGAGGCCCTCGAAGAAGTGGAAATGGCCGTTCCCGGCACGCTCGGCGACCTCCTTGCCATAGGGCCAGGGCGCCTGGACATCGTGACTGAAGCCGAAGACGTGCATCGGCACCGAGCAGTCGGGCAGCTGGTCATAGACGTCGAAGTCGATGCAGGCCTGCCACTGGGCGACCAGCATTTCGGGGTCGCGCTCACCGTAGCTGGCGTGGACGAAGTCGCGAATCTCGGGCCATAGGGCCTCGTCGGCCAAGGCCTCAGGCGGGTACATCAGCACCGCATAATGGGCCACCGCCATGTCGCCCGTGAGGTGCCCGCCCTGGCGGCGGTATTCGACCTCGGCCACCATCCAGTCTCGGAAATACCCGGTGGCACGCGCGCCGGTGCCCATGGCAACCGCGCAGCGCAGCAGATCGGGATAGTCGACGGCCACCTGCTCGGTGATCAGCGCCCCCATGGAGAGCCCGACCAGAATGACCGGCGGCTCGCAGACCGCCTCGATGAGCTGGGCGCAGTCGGCGGCCATGTCGGCAATGGACCAGGGCGGCGGCACCAGCGCCTCGGTCGCCCCGGCGCCGCGCGGGTCATGGGTGGTGCTGCGGAATTCGCCGTTGAAGGCCGCGGTTTGGTAGTGCCAGTCAGTGCCGACATTGTCGCCGCCGGGCACCCAGACGATGTCGGGGCCCTGGCCGGTTTGGTCGTAGTTCAGAATTGCGCCGTCGCAGCGATGGGTGGGCATTGAAAATCTCCTCGAGTCCTCCCCGCCAAACTACACGAGCCCGCCAAGCCATAGGAGGCGACATGTCAGGGATAGCCGTCAAATCCATGGCGATCATACTCAAATTTCGCCTGTAAAGCCCCCTTTTTATGTACCATTTTCTAATAGAGTCTCAGGCACTGGTGGACGCATGTTCAGAGCCTGATGTGGGCGAATGTGATTGTACTGTTTGAGCCAGATTTCGATGACGATCTGAGC
>CAZYDR010000134.1:0-9256 GCA_964645285.1 uncultured Alphaproteobacteria bacterium | reverse complement strand
GCGTCTTGCCCATGCGCCGGGCCAGCAAAATTTGGCCCACGCAGTTGTTGATCTTGTGGGCGCCGGTGTGGTTGAGTTCGTCGCGCTTGAAGTAGATTTTGGCGCCACCGAAATGTTCGGTCAGCCGCGCGGCGAAATAGAGCGGACTGGGACGACCCACATAGGTCTTCATGTAGCCGTCGAGTTCGGCCTTGAACGCCGGGTCGCCCTGAGAGGCGCGATAGGCCGCCTCGAGTTCGAGGATCAGCGGCATCAGGGTCTCGGCGACGAAACGGCCGCCGTAGGTGCCGAAGCGGCCCTGCTCGTCGGGCCCTGCCTTGAATGTATTGGGCGCTTCCATCACGGTCTTTCTAATTCAGTCCCGCCACGGTGGCGAGGAATTCAGTAATCATGGCCGGGCTTTTGTGACCCCGGCGATCTTCAATGCCCGACGATACATCGACAACTTGTGCGTTTGTCATCGTCGCTGCTTCAACCACGTTGCCGGCGTCGAGACCACCCGACAGCATCCACGGTACCGGCCAGTCCCGTCCGGCAATTAGATCCCAATCGAAGCTCAGAGCGTTACCGCCGGGCAACGCATCCTTCATATGGGCCGGCGCCCGCGCATCGAACAACAACCAGTCGGCGACCGCGGTAAAGGCGCCGGCGGCGGCAATATCGTCGGCCCCGGCAACCCGGATCACCTTCATGACCGGCAGGTCGAACCGCTGGCGCACCGCGGCCACCCGCTCCACCGTCTCGTCACCGTGAAGCTGGAGAAGGTCGAGCCCGACGGTGCCGAGCGTTGCTTTCAGGACCCCGTCATCGGGATCGACGAACAGGCCGACCCTGCATACCTCACCGGGCGCTTCGGCGGCAAGGCGCGCCGCCAGGACCGGCGTCACATAGCGCGGCGATGGTGGGTAGAAATTGAGGCCCATATGACTGGCGCCACCGGTGACAGCGGCAGCCACGGCCTCGGGCGTGTTAACACCACAGATTTTTGCGGTGACGGGCATTGCGGAATGTCAGGCGTCGCCGGACATCTCGTCGACGATACGCCCGGCGGCGGCGGCCGGATCGTCGGCTTTGGTGATGGGCCGGCCAATGACCAGATAATCAGCGCCCCGGCGCAAAGCCTCGGCTGGGGTGACAATGCGCTTCTGGTCGTCAGCCGATGACCAGGCCGGGCGAATACCAGGTACCACCAGCTTGAGTTCGTCGCCGAAGCGGTCCCTGATTTCACTGATTTCATGGGCCGAGCAAACCACCCCGTCGAGGCCGGTGGTCTGAGCCAGTTCGGCGAGGCGGAGGACCTGATCGCCGAGCGGCGGGCGCATGCCCACGGCCGCCACGTCGTCTTCGTCGAAGCTGGTGAGAACCGTGACGCCGATAACCAGCGGGCGCTTGTCGTCGTTCTGGGACGCCAGGCGGAACGACGCCGCCATGGCCGCGCGCAGCATGGCCGAGCCGCCGCTTACATGAACCGTCAGCATGTGGGGATTGATCCCGGCGACGCCCCGGATTGCGCCGGCGACCGTATTGGGAATGTCGTAGTACTTGAGGTCGAGGAAGATGGGCAGGCCGCATTCGGCCACCTCGGCGACCCCGGCAGGACCGTGGGCGGTGAAGAATTCGAGCCCCAGCTTGGCGCCGCCGACAACCCCGACAAGCGAATTCGCGGTCGTCACCGCACTGTCGAGATCGACCGTGTCGATGGCACAAAAAAGCCTATCCGCACCGTTCTTATCCACCATGATTTGGATCCTTCGCTTCGTCCTGCTTGATTGGCGCCCGTTATATCAAGGAGCAGCGGCTGGTGCCAGCCTGTGTCCCTTATGCCGCGTCCACAGACGGCGGCAAGCGCTCCTGATCGCCGGCTTCGGCCCGAACCTCGCGAAGCCGGGCGACTTCCGCTTCCAGGGCAACAATCCGCGCCTTGGTGCCCCGCGCCTGACGGCGGGCGCCGTAACCACTAAGCCACGCCGCGCCGGCGCCGGCGGCAAAGCCCAGAGCCAGGGTGCCGATAACCACCAGATAAAGTGGCAGGCTGACCGTATACGGTAGCGGATCGAGGCTGACCTCGATCAAATGTCGGTTAGCGATTGCGAAGGCGACGACAATTATCGCGATCGGTACCGCGATAATGCGACTGATAAATTTCACCGTATCCTCACCTTGGAGGCCAACGACGCTCTAGCGTCCTTCGTTGAGCCGTTCCCGCAGTTTCTTGCCGGTCTTGAAGTATGGCAAGTGTTTAGCGGCAACCTGAACCGCCTCACCGGTCCGCGGATTACGTCCCACGCGAGCGCCGCGCGACTTTACGGAAAACGCCCCGAAACCACGGAGTTCGACCCGTTCGCCCCGGGCCAGCGCGGCCGAGACCTCGTCGAACACCATCGCCACGATCCGTTCGACATCGCGGTGAAAGAGGTGCGGATTGAGTTCCGCCAAGCGAAAAATCAACTGCGACCTAGTCATGGTCACCCCGTGCAATTCCAGTCACGAACCAGGGCCAAAAATTAGATTTTCTTGTGTACCCCGAGCTTCAGCCGACCGGTGAATCTACCAGACGGTTCCTTTAGCGGACGTCAGGGTGCCAGACAGAGACCAAGCCGTCAAGGGTAAGTCGTTCTGACAGCAACATATTTTCAGATAGTCTGCGAAGCCCGGGAAGCCATGCCTCGGTCTCGTCGCCAATGGTCACGTCTTCGATTGGCAGGCTGGCGGCGACGCCCATTTCCTCGCTCAGCCATTGGCGGGCTTCGGCCTCGCCGCCGATGGCGTCGATCAGGCCGTTGGCCAGGGACTGGCGGCCGGAATAGACCCGGCCATCGGCCAGGGTCCGCACCCGCGCCTCGTCGAAACCGCGGCGTTCAGCCACCATGGCCGTAAACAGGTCCTGCATGTCGTCGATGATCGCCTGGGTGGCGGCGCGGGCCTCGGCGGTCAGGGGTTCCAGGGGCGATGGTACGGCCTTCAGGGGCGCGCTCTTGATGGCCTCGGCGGATACCCCGATTTTCTCCAGCAGGCCGGTGATGTCGGTGGTCTGCATGATGACGCCGATGGAGCCCGTAATAGTGCCCTGACGGGCGTAGATGCGGTCGCTGGCGACCGCTACCATATAGCCGGCCGAGGCCGCCACGGTTCCCATGACGGCGACCACCGGCTTGGCCTCGGCGACCTCGCGTAGGGCTTCAAACAGCATTTCACCGCCCACGAAGGTGCCGCCGGGGCTGTCGATATGGACGATTAACGCCTTGGCCTTATCGTCATCGGCAACCTCGGCCAGGGCGGCGAAGACATCCACATCGTCGATGATCAGACCGTCAACCGTGTAGCGGGCCACGTGATCGCGGTCGAGCACGCCATCGAAGCGCGCCACCAAGGCCAAGACAACGGCCACGGCGGCGACAATGGCGGCAATACGCCATGCTACCAGCCGGCGAGTGAGCCGGCGGCGATCGAACAGCATATCCGAATCGAGTGTCATAATATCCAGCACCGGTACCCGCCGCCGTGGCGGCGGGTGCATTGGTGGGGCGTGGCCCTAGTCGTCCGTCTTCTTGGCGTCGGCGTCGGCATCGTCTGCCCCAGCCTCTTCCTCAGCCGGAGCCGCTTCTTCCGCGGGAGCTTCTTCCGCGGCGGCAGCAGCCTCCTCGACAGGCGCCTCCTCTTCGGCAGCAGCGTCATCGCCAGCCGAGGCCCGATCCTGCTCCGCCTTGTTGAGGGCGGCGCCGAGAATGTCACCAAGGCTGGCGCCACTGTCGGACGAGCCGTATTCGGCCATGGCCTGCTTCTCATCGGCCACTTCAAGCGCCTTGACCGACAGGGTAAGACGGCGCGACGAACGGTCGATCGCCATTACCTTGGCGTCAACTTTTTCACCCACGGTAAAGCGGTCGGGACGCTGTTCGCTGCGGTCGCGGGCCAGTTCCGATATGCGAATGAAGCCGGTAACGCCCTCGACCGTGACCTTGATGCCGCCGTCGAGAACGGCGCTCACCGTGCAGGTTACCTGATCGCCGCGTTTGACACCCTCCACGGCGCCGGCGAAGGGATCGTCGGTCAGTTGCTTGATACCGAGGCTGATGCGCTCCTTATCAACATCGACAACGAGCACCTTGGCCTTGACCATGGCGCCCTTTTCATATTCCTGGATGGCTTCCTCGGCCGAGCGGTCCCACGAGATGTCGGACATATGCACCATGCCGTCGATTTCGCCGTCGAGGCCGATGAAGACGCCGAACTCGGTGATGTTCTTGACTTCGCCCTCGACAATGGCGTCGACCGGGAAGCGATCGACAAAGCTTTCCCAGGGATTGTCGCGGCACTGCTTGAGGCCAAGGCTGATGCGGCGCTTGTTGGGATCAACGTCGAGTACCATGACCTCGACTTCCTGGCTGGTCGAGACGATCTTGCCGGGATGAATGTTCTTCTTGGTCCAACTCATCTCGGAGACGTGGACCAGACCCTCGACGCCGGGCTCAAGCTCGACGAAGGCG
The DNA here is from genome assembly GCA_964645285.1 of uncultured Alphaproteobacteria bacterium. Lineage (GTDB taxonomy): Bacteria > Pseudomonadota > Alphaproteobacteria > JAAXGF01 > JAAXGF01 > JAYZAP01. The sequence goes on along the minus strand of CAZYDR010000134.1, from coordinate 4,769 downwards.
CCGTAGTCGGTGATGTTGGTGACCCGGCCCACGAACTTGGCGTCGCGCGGGTATTTGGCGTCAACACCTTCCCAGGGATCGGCTTCAAGCTGCTTCATGCCGAGGCTGATACGCTGGGTCTCGCGGTTGAAGCGGATGACCTGGACGTTGATGGTCTGGCCGATGGAGACCACCTCGGTGGGGTGAATGACCCGCCGCCAGGCAATGTCGGTAACGTGCAGCAGGCCATCAACGCCGCCGAGATCGACGAAAGCGCCATAGTCGGTAATATTCTTGACCACACCCTCGAGGACCTGGCCTTCGCTCAGATTGGCGATCAGCTCGGAGCGCTGCTCGGCGCGGGATTCCTCAAGTACGGAACGGCGCGAAACCACGATGTTGCCGCGATGGCGGTCCATCTTGAGAATGGCGAATTCGTGTTCGATACCCATGAGCGGGGTAATGTCGCGGACCGGACGAATATCGACCTGGCTGCCGGGCAGGAACGCCACGGCGCCGGAAAGATCGACGGTGAAACCACCCTTGACCCGGCCGAAGATCGAGCCTTTAACCCGACCACTTTCATTGAAGGCGACTTCCAACTGAACCCAGGCCTCCTCGCGCCGGGCCTTGTCGCGGCTGAGCACCGCTTCGCCCTGGGCGTTTTCGAGACGGTCGAGAAAAACTTCGACCTGGTCACCGATCTTGACCTCAGACGACTGGCCGGGCTCGGCGAATTCCTTGAGGGCGACGCGCCCTTCGGCCTTGAGGCCTACATCCACTAGCGCCATATCGTTTTCGATCGAGATGATGGTGCCCTTGACGACCGTGCCGACGGCGGAATCCAATTTTTCAATTGATTCAGCGAACAGCGCGGCAAAACTTTCGTCGGTCGAAAACGTCTCTTCGGTGGTCTCTGTGGTCATGCGATTTTCCAATTCCTAGGGCCCAATCTCGTAAGACCGGGCAAACTCTGACGGCCCAACACACCCGACCCGCCATCGGCCCGGATACGCAAACAAATCCTTTGGTAAACCTGACGTGGCACTACTGTTAGCGACGCCACGGGCAGGAGCGCGACTCTATATAGATCAAGCGCGCCTACTGCAACTGATTATGTCTTTGATTATACCATCGCCCGGTGGCGCGAAATCGCCGCCAGGGCGGCGTCGAAGGCCTGATCGGAGTCGAGTTTCGAGGTGTCGAGTTCGATGGCATCGGCCGCCGCCGCCAGAGGCGCCACATCGCGGCTCTCATCGCGGGCGTCACGGGCCGCCATTTCCCGGCGCACCCGGTCGCGCTCGGCCGGCCCACCACTAGCAGCCAGTTCGAGATACCGGCGCTCGACCCGAACCTCGGGACTGGCGGTGACGAACAGCTTATGGGTGGCATGGGGGCAGACCACGGTGCCGATGTCGCGGCCATCGATCACCGCCCCCGGCGGGGTCGCCGTGAAGCGCCGCTGGTAGTCGAGCAGAGCGGCGCGCAGCGCCGGGATCGGCGAGATTACCGAAGCCGCCTGGCTGACCGCTTCATGGCGCAGGTTGGGCGCGGCCAGGTCGGCCTCATTAAGGTCCTCGGCGGCGGCCACCGCAACAGCCTGATCGTCGAGGTCGGCGCCATCGCGCAACAGCCGGGCCGCCACCGCCCGATACAGACTTCCGCTGTCGAGATAGCGCAGGCCGAAATGCGCGGCCAGGCGGCGGGCCAGAGTTCCCTTGCCGGCGGCCGACGGACCATCGACAGCGATGACGGTTATGGTTTCCGAACCGGCCATGTCAGGAAATCACGGCACCGAGGCCGTTGCACAGGGCGGCAAAGCCGGGAAAGCTGGTATCCATGGAACCGCTGTCGTCGATGGTCACCGGTTTGCGCGCCGCCATGCCCAGCACCAGAAAGGCCATGGCGATGCGGTGATCGAGGCGGGCGGCGATGGCCCCGCCGCCGGGCGGCGGGCCGCCATCGCCTCTTACCGTCAGGCTGTCGTCGCCGGCTTCGACGTCGACACCACAGGCCCGCAGACCTTCGACCATGGCGGCCAGGCGATCGCTTTCCTTGACCCGCAATTCCACCAGACCGCGCATCACGGTCTCGCCCTCGGCGCAGGCCGCGGCAACGGCCAGGACCGGGTATTCGTCAATCATCGAAGGCGCCCGCGCCGCCGGCACGTCAACGCCGCGAAGCGTCCCCGCGCGGACCACCAGATCCGCCACCGGCTCACCGTTTTTCTCTCGTTGTTCGCAAAACTCGATCGCGGCGCCCATCTCGTTCAGGGTCGTGAACAGGCCGCTGCGCAACGGATTGACGCCGACGCCGCGCAGGGTCAGCGAAGACCCGGGCACGACCAGGGCCGCCGCCGTGAGGAACGCCGCCGACGACAGATCGCCGGGCACGGTGACCACGCGGCCCGAGAGCTCCGGCTGCCCGTCCATGACAATCGCCTGGCCCGCGCCATCGGCATCGGGCTCAACCCGGAGAGTGGCGCCGAAATAACCCAACATGCGCTCGCTGTGATCGCGGGTCGGCGAGGGTTCGATAACCATGGTCTCACCCGGCGCATTGAGCCCGGCCAGCAAGACCGCCGATTTGACCTGGGCCGAGGCCATCGGCAGGCGGTAGGTGATGGACAGGGGGTCGGTGCTGCCGATGACCGTCAACGGCATGCGGCAGCCTTCGCGGGCGACAATGCGGGCGCCCATCGCCTCAAGCGGTGTTGCGATCCGGCCCATGGGGCGGGCGCACAGACTCTCGTCGCCGGTGAACTGACAGGTGATCGGGTGGCTCGCCACAACGCCCATGAGCAACCGCGCGCCGGTACCCGCATTGCCCATGTCGAGCGTCGCCGCCGGCTCCTTGAGACCGCCGACACCAACCCCGTTGACCCGCCAGACACCGTCGTTGCCACGCTCGACGCGGGCGCCCAGGGCGGCCATGGCCCGGGCGGTGGCCAGGACGTCGCCGCCCTCGAGCAAGCCGTGAATTTCGGTCTCACCCACAGCGAGACCGCCGAGCATGAGGGCGCGGTGGGAAATCGACTTGTCGCCGGGCAATCGCGCAGCGCCCGAAAGCGGGCCGGCAGGGTGCGAAGTCAGGGGCGTCGTTAAGGACATAAGGGGCAACAGCCGTGGACAATGCTCTGATGCAGGCTTCTCTACCACAGCTAAGTACCGGGCGGGTAGCCGTGGGTCGCCTTGATTGCAATTTCCCACGGCCGGGAACAGATTAAAATTCGGTTTAGATGTCGTACATTTTGCTTTTGACAGCGCCGAACCTTCATGGCAATTGGATTGTGACAGGGAAGCCGCCAAAGAGCGGCATGGAGACGCAGACCAACTGAGGTGTAATCCAGTGGCAAAACCCGAATGGGGCGCCAAGCGGCTGTGCCCGTCGTGCGGCGCGAAATTTTACGATCTGCAGCGCAAAAACGCTGTCTGTCCCAAATGCAGCACGCCGGTCGAGCCTGAACCCGCCGCCAAACCACGGCGAACCCCGGTGGAAGCCACCCCGGCGCCAGAGGTTGCGAAGTTACCGGCGGATATCGAGGACCAGCAGCCTGCGGAATCCAGCGACGACAACGCGTTGAAGGCGCTCGGCGTCGAGGATGACGACAGTGACGACGACGACGACAATGCGGATCTCATAGAGGACGCCACGGAACTCGGCGAGGACGCGGACGACATGTCCGAAGTCGTCAGTACCAGTCACGGCGACGAAGCGCCCTGATCTCTCGGCGATCTCGCGGCGGCGCACGATTTTCCCTTGAACTCGCAAGGGCCTGCACCTAGGTTCACCGCACCATCGGCGCGGCCCATCCCGCGCCACCAAGAATTTCGGGGCCGTAGCTCAGTTGGGAGAGCGCTTGAATGGCATTCAAGAGGTCAGGGGTTCGACTCCCCTCGGCTCCACCACTCCTCTTCAGCGATATCGACGACCACAGTACGGGCCGGTAATTACGCCGTGTTTTCCGTCGGTTACGCTATCATTGAGCTACAGTTTACGGCGTAGAGACGCAGAATTTCCGGCATTTAGCCGCCATTGCGCCAACCGTCTCTCGGGCCCGATTTTTTGACCACAGTTTAGAGCCCAACCGCATCGGATTAGTGTGCAAATCCGAGGAGACGGCGCTGATCGTCCCATAAAACCGGCAGGTCGCGCACCCGCTTCAGGCGGGCCGCGGTCAATTCCACTGGTTGGCGGCCGTCAAGAATTGCCTCGACAATATCCGGGGGACATTGTCACGTTAACCGCCGTTTAACCAGCTAGTGGGCGCCGGCGCCAGAGCTTATGCGGCGGTCGTCACTTGCCGCCACTGTCTCATCGCGTCGCCGCGGAATTGGCGGAGGCTATGTCAGAGAAAAAATGCTTGAGCGCCGAAAGCGCTTTTCATAGCGTTCTCGGATGAGAAATCCATTCCGTTATTTCAATAGCTCTCCCGAAATCATCCACTTGGCGGTCATGATGTATATCCGCTTCCCTTTGTCATTACGACAGGTCGAAGACTTGCTCCACGAGCGCGGTATCGACATCTGCCACGAGACGGTGCGGTTCTGGTGGAATCGGTTCGGTCCGATGTTTGCCGCGGAGATCAGGAAGAAGCGATCAGCTTCTCTCCGGGCATTGCCACAGTGGCGCTGGCATCTCGACGAGGTCTTCGTGAAGATCAATGGGGAGTTGCACTTTTTGTGGCGGGCGGTGGATCATGAGGGCGAGGTGCTGGAAGTCTTTGCGACGAAACGTCGGGATCGCAAGGCCGCACTCAAATTTCTGAAGCGGACGATGAAGCGCTATGG
>CAZYDR010000133.1:0-9258 GCA_964645285.1 uncultured Alphaproteobacteria bacterium | reverse complement strand
GTTGCCGAGAGCGCGCCGGAAGACGTTATCGGGGCCGAAGTCGAAGCCGGAACCGTGGTTGAAACCACACCGTCAGACACCGACAACCCGGAAACAGTGGCGACGGTTTTGCTTGAGGATTCTGCCGTGGAGCCCGAAGATACGCCTGACGGTGCAAACTGGTTCGATAGCGCCAACGAACCTTTCCAGACTCGGCGTCGCCTCAGATTGGGACGAGGGGAATCCGCCAGCGACCACGGTGCTGGCAGCATCGATTTGTTCGGCTCGGAACCCGATGTGGAACCGGAGCCGGTTGCCGAAGTCAAACCCGAGCCGAAACTCGTCGTCGAGGTAGAAGCGGTGGAGGCCGTATTATCTGAGTCGGACGGAATTGCGGAACTTGAGGATGCTGCTGAAGACGAGGAAGAGGCCGCAGCCGTTCTGCCTGTCGACGCTGAACCGACCGATACCACGCCCATCGATACAATTCCGGCCGACTCCGCGGCGGCTGATACGGCAGTCCTTGAAGACGATGAAGTGGAAGACTTGAACACACCTGAAGGCCCGGACACGCCTGTAGACAATGACGATGACGAAGCGTCAGAGCAAACGGCAAGTCGTGCGTTCAGATCGGGACGTGGCGACGAAGCTAACGACATCGACGACAACAGCTTCGAGTTATTCGAGTTATTCGAGTTAGAGTTAGTCATCGAATTCGATACCGATAGCACTGGTAGGTTGCGATCAGGCAAGCAATAACCCAATTCGGCCTGGGCCGCGGAACGGTACACCGTCAACGTTCCCACTTGCGGACCTTGAACTTGACACTCCCTTCACCCGTCATCGCAAGCGCCTTTCGGTTCACAGTCGCGCTTTGTCAGGACCGCCATCGCGAGATTAATTACGGCGTTGATGGAGCAAGCATAAGCGAGCACCTCCATCAGGTTTGATAGGGGGCTTCTTTCAACCCAGAGCTATCGAACTTGCTGGGAGAACAGGCAAGCGAACGGATGTCCGCGGCCAGCAATTGCGGGCCAAACCAAAAAACAACCCGTGGTACCTATGGTACCAAACGATAGCCGCCCATTTCGGTGACCAGCAGTTTGGCCTCCGACGGATCCTCCTCGATCTTCTGGCGCAGGCGGTAGATGTGGGTCTCGAGAGTGTGGGTGGCGACGCCGGCGTTGTAGCCCCAGACCTCGTCGAGCAGAATCTCGCGGGCCACCACCTTGTCGCCGGCCCGGTAGAGGTATTTGAGGATCGCCGTCTCTTTTTCGGTCAGGCGGACCTTCTTGTTGGTGTCGCCATCGTGAAGCAGCTTGCCCGCCGGGCGAAAGGTGTAGTCGCCGATGGTGAAGACCGCGTCCTCGCTCTGCTCGTGCTGGCGCAGCTGGGCCCGCACCCGGGCGAGCAGGACGCCGAGGCGGAACGGCTTGGTGATGTAATCGTTGGCCCCGGATTCGAGACCCAGGATGGTGTCGGCGTCGGTGTCGGCGGCAGTCAGCATGATGATCGGTATCTTGTTGCCGGCCCGGCGCACCACCTTGCACACCTCACGGCCGTCCATATCGGGCAGACCAACATCGAGCAACACCAGATCGAAGCGCTGGGACTTGGCGCACTCCATGGCTTCACTGCCACTCCCAGCCTCGCTGATATCGAACTCCTCATGGAGGCGAAGCTGTTCGGCCAGGGACTCGCGCAGCGGCGTGTCGTCATCGACCAGCAGGATACGCCGGTGCGAACTGGCTGATTTTTCGCGCATTCAAACGGCCCCCCGATAGTTGCCGTGCGTCCGCGATCTATAGCGCAGTTAAGTGGCTTTGGGTATGACGGAAAATCGTGTTATGGCGTTGATTGCACATTTCGATGCTGCACGGCGACGGCAGCGCCGATATAGTGCGCCCGCCTGGGCCCATTGGGGCCGCAACCACATTTGGCTCGGTTCATGGCGTTACCATCGACTGATACCACGCCGCCATCGGAGTCGGCAGTGACCGCGCTTCGCGCCGTTGATCGCGCGGCAGCTGAACTGCGCCGTGGCGGCGTCGCCCTGATCACCGACGGCGATGGCGGCGGCACCCTGGTGCTGGCCGCCGAATGCGCCACACCGGCCGGTCTTGAACGTCTGGCGCGGCTTGATAACGGCACCCGGTCGCTGGTGCTTACCGCTCCACGGGCGGCGGCACTCAATCTGGTACCGGGGCCCGGACCGGTCGTGGTCGCGCCACTTGGCGACGCGATCGACTGCGACACCCTGCGCGATCTCGCCAACCCCTCGGCACCCCTCGACGACGCCCTGTTCGCCACTCTCGAAGGCGCTCGCGGGACACCGCTTATGGGCGACCAGGCCGCTATCGCTTTGGCCAAGCGCGCCCGCCTGTTGCCGGCCACGGTTACCGTCGCCGTAACGGCTGACGCCGCCCGGACCCTGGTAGCCGCTGGCGAACTGCTTGTTGCCGACGCCGACGACGTACTGACCTATGAGCGCACGGCGGCGGCCAGCCTGAAGCCGATGAGCGAGGCCCGGGTGCCGCTTGCCGGCGCCGAAAACACCCGGATCATTACCTTCCGTCCCGGCGACGGCGGCACTGAGCATCTAGCCATCATCATCGGTTCGCCGACAACCGGAGGATCGGCCCTTACCCGGCTCCACTCGGAATGTTTCACCGGCGATCTGCTGGGCAGTCTGCGCTGCGATTGCGGCGACCAATTGCGCGCCGCCATTGAGGCCATGGCCGCCGAAGGCAGCGGCGTGTTGCTGTATCTCGCCCAGGAAGGCCGGGGCATCGGTCTGGTCAATAAACTACGTGCCTATAACCTACAGGACGCCGGGTTTGATACCTTCGACGCCAATACCCAACTGGGCTTCGACGCCGACGAGCGTCTCTATCTGCCGGCGGCGGAGATGTTGAACCAACTGGGCTTCACCTCGGTGCGCTTGATGACCAACAATCCGGACAAGGTCGCGGCCCTCGAGCGCTCGGGCATCGACGTCACCGAGCGGGTGCCCCTGGTGGTGCCGGCCAGCGGCTATAGCGAGCACTATCTCGCCACCAAGGCACAGCGCTTCGGCCATTTGTACTAGAGCGTCTTCAGACAAACCTTGCCGGGGGCCATGGGCAGAATCGCCCCAGCACACTTGGCGCACCGAGTAGTGACCATTCAACTCTCTGATTTTATTGCATAAAGCTATCGTTATTTCATGGCATGACTTTTGCGTACTGAAGGGGGAAAGGAATTGCCTTGCCCAATACTCTTGACGCCCTTACCAACGTAAATCGCATTTCCGCCTATACGCCTTCGGTCGCCCGCCCCGCCGACGAGGTCGCTGATAATGAATTCTGGGGCGAGGACGGCTTCAGCTTCGATGACATCATCGACCTGCTCAATCCGTTACAGCACCTGCCGGTGGTCTCGACGCTATACCGTAGCATTACCGGAGACGAAATCTCCAGCGGCGCCCAGATCGCCGGCGGCGGCCTGTTCGGCGGTCCCATCGGTATCTTCGCCGCCGCCGCCAGCACCATGTTCGAGGACGCCACCGGCGGTAATCTGATCAACCAGGTTTCGACCATGTTCGACGGCGACGGCGCGGACAACGGGCCAGCGGCCTTCACCATGGCCGCGGGCAGCCCCGAAGCCCATGACCGGGCAATCGGATCCACCTATGGGGCTCAAACAGCACCGCGCCCGTAATGACGGCATCGGTCGCCGAACCGGAACCCGTTGCTACCCTGGCCGCCAAGACCGTCAGTAAAGCGCCGGAAATGTCAGATGACGTGCCCATCGACGGCGTCTGGTTGTCGAGCATTCCCCTGGTTTCGGCGCCGACCGCGGAACCAAACCCGGCCCCTGGCGTGACCACCATTTCCCCGGCCACGGCCCAACTGTTGCTTCAGGCAATTGGCTATCCAACGGAGAACCTGGCTAGTCCACGGGCCGCGACGGAACTCTATAAGCAAGGCGTGCCGACGCCCACTGACCCCGACGCCATCGTTGACAACCTGCTGTGAAACTGCACAAAACGTACCCCAACAACTGGCGCGGATAGACAATGGACATCACCGTCGATCCCGATGGCACCGTCGAATGGAACGGCTCGACCATGGCCTGCGCCCTGGGCGCCAACGGCGTGACCGGCGACAAGCGCGAAGGTGACCAAGCCACGCCAACCGGCTGCTATGCCTTGCGCCGGGTTTATTATCGTCCCGACCGGGTCGAGCCGCCCGCCACCGTACTGCCGACCGTCGCCATCGACCCCCTCGACGGGTGGTGCGACGCCCCCGACGATCCCGGCTACAACACCCTGGTGCGCCAACCCTATTGCGCCAGCTTCGAATTGATGTGGCGCGACGATCATCTCTACGACGTGGTCGTCACCGTCGGCCTTAACGATGATCCGGTGGTTGCCGGCATGGGCAGCGCCATCTTCATGCACGTGGCCCGGCCCAACTTCGGGCCGACCCAGGGCTGCGTCGCGGTGACCCGGGCAAACCTATTGCGTATCCTCGCCGAGTGCGACGAGACGACAAAGCTCTGTATTAGAGCAAGTTAAGCAGCATCCCGCGGCGGCCGTTGGCCGAAGATAGCCGTGCCAATGCGCACATGGGTAGCGCCGAGGCGCACGGCGGTCTCGAAGTCGGCGCTCATGCCCATGCTGAGATCGTCCATACCGTGACGCCGGGCGATATCGGCAAGCAGGGCAAAGTGCAGTGACGGCTCTTCATCAAACGGCGGGATGCACATGAGCCCGGCCACGGTAAGCCCCAGTTCGTCGCGGCACAGAGCGATGAAACCGTCGGCATCGGCGGGCATGATGCCGGCCTTCTGCGGCTCCTCACCGGTGTTGATCTCGATATAGCAGGGCAGATCGCGGCCGCTCTCGGCCATCTCGCGGGCCAAGGCGCGGGCCAGCTTGGGCCGGTCGACGGTCTCGATGACGTCGAATAGCGCCACCGCCTGTTTGACCTTGTTGGTCTGCAGAGGCCCAACCAGGTGCAGCTCGACGCCAGGGAAACGCTGCTTCAGATCGGGCCACTTGGCGGCGGCTTCCTGAACCCGGTTCTCGCCGAACACCCGATGCCCGGCCTCGAGCGCCGGGGTAATGCGCGCCGCATCGTGGATTTTTGAGATCGCCACCAGGGTAATGTCGGACGGCGCGCGACCGGCCTCGGCGGCGGCGGCGGCGATGTCGCCATTGACGCCGGCCAGATTGGCCGCGACATCGACGTCCGTGTCAGATGCTGTCACCGCAGCCTCCTCAATCGCCCTCGTAGGCGAATTTCCAAACGATGTAATCGACAATGCGCTGGGCGCAAATATCAGCGCTTTCGGCGCCCGTATCGATGACCAGTTCGGGGTTTTCAGGTAGTTCGTAAGGCGCTGAAATACCGGTGAAATCCTTGATTTCACCCTTGCGCGCACGCTTGTAGAGGCCCTTGGGGTCGCGCCGCTCGCACTCTTCCAGATCGGCATGGATATGAACCTCGTGAAAGCCGCCGGGATCATAATTCTCGGCCGCCGCCCGGGCCCGCTGGCGGTCCGACAGATAGGGCGAAATAAACGCACTAATGGCAATAAATCCGGCATCGGCGAACAAGGCCGCGACTTCGCCGACCCGGCGGATATTCTCGGCCCGGTCCTCGGGCGAGAAACCCAGGTTGGCATTGAGACCACCGCGTACATTGTCACCATCAAGCACATAGACCTGATAGCCCTTGCGGAACAGTCGCTGCTCGACCTCCAGGGCCAGGGTCGATTTGCCCGAGCCGGAGAAACCGGTAAACCACAGGACCCCGCCCCGGTGGCTATTGCGTGTCGCCCGCACATCCCGCGAGATAAGGTGTTCGACGGCGGTGAGATTTGTCCCCATCACCGTGACCAGCCCACGTTGGTCGGGATAGCCTTCCATATTGATGATGCCGCCGCCGGCGATATCGAAATCATCGACCAGGACGAAACGCCCGGTCAGTGGGTTGGCGGCGAATTCATCAAGGGCCAGGATTTCACGGGTCCGCAGCACGACCTCGGCAATGCCGTCGCGGGCACCTTCATCGACGAACCCTGTTTGGCCATTATTGGCGCTCTCGCTGTCATGAACTTCGAGATCGTCGGTGTCGATCACCCGCTCGATGTCCTGGACCTCGACCAGGGTCTCGAAGGTGTTGAGGCGGATGCGAAAGCTCTGGCCGACCGACAAGGGCGACGAGCCCGGCCAGAACATGCGGGCCCGGAAAACGTTGCTTTCCTTGGGTGGGTCGGTGAGATGACTGATGACCTCACCGCGCTCGACAAGAATATCCTCGACCAGGGTCAGACCAATGGATTGGCCGGCCCGGGCCTCGCGCAGGGGTGTCGCGGCGCTGTCACCATCCCATCCTTCGATGGTCGCCACGTGGGCGGTCTTGTTGGACGGTGAAAACAACAGCTCATCGCCGACCCGCAATTGGCCGGTTTCAATTCGTCCGGCGACAATACGCCGTTCGTCGAACTGATAAACGTCCTGCAGCGGCATGCGCAGAGATTGGGCGGTCGCCGGCAGCGGCGCCTCGAAGCGGTCGAACGCCTCGGTGATGGTGGGGCCGTCGTACCACGCCATACGGTCGGAGCGCCGGGCGATATTGTCTCCGTCCCGCGATGCCACCGGGACCACGTTGGCGGCGACGATGCCGATGCTGGCGAGGTAATCGCGGCTTTCTCCGGCAATGGCGTCGAAGCGTTCGGCGTCGAAGTCGATCAGGTCCATCTTGGTGATAGCGACCACGACCTGGCGCACATCGAGGAGCCGCAGCAGGTAGCCGTGACGGCGCGATTGCTCGCGCACCCCTTCGCTGGCGTCGATCACCAGTACCGCCGCCGCCGCGTTGGCCGCCCCGGTGACCATATTGCGAATGAACTCGCGGTGGTCGGGCGCATCGATAATAGTGTAGTCGCGGGTCTCGCCGCGATAGCGCACATGGGCCGCATCGATGGTTACGCCCTGGTCGCGCTCGGCCTGCAGAGCGTCGAGCAAAAAGGCCCATTCGAAGGGCATGCCACGGCGTTTGCAAACTGCCTGAATTTCCTCAATCCGGCTTTCGCAGACCGCCCCGCTATCGTGGAGCAGGCGTCCAACCAGGGTCGATTTGCCATGGTCCACATGACCGACCATGACCAGATTCATGGCGTCGCGACCCTGCATGGGGACCGACTTGGGCGTGGCAAGCTGGGGCGTCATCAGGCGTACCCATCCACGCGCAGGCGCTCGAATACGCCTTCGCCCTCGTGGTCGGCGGCGCGTCCGGCCCGCTCCGCGATGGTGGTCGTCTCAAGTTCGGCAATAATGTCGGTCACCGTGGCGGCGCTGCTTGTCATCGGCTCACTGTGCCCGCGTTCACCGAGAGAGCGATAGCGTTTGCCGTCCTTGGCAAAATAGAGATCAACCACGGGTATGGCTTCACGAGCGATATAGCGCCAGATATCGATTTCCGTCCAACCCAGCAGCGGGTGAATACGGACATGAGCGCCCGGTGGAAAGTCGGTATTGAATTGATCCCAGAATTCCGGCGGTTGATCGCGAAACTTCCACTCGCCGTCCTCGCCCCGGGTGCTGAACACACGCTCCTTGGCCCGGCTACCCTCCTCGTCGCGACGAATTCCCACGGCGACACCGGTAAAACCCTGGGCCTCGATCAACGCTTTGAGGCCGGCAGCCCGGCGCGCCGCCGCCCGGGCGGCGGGCGGCAGGGTGGTGTCGATATCGTCGAGCGGCGGACAGTCACCGCGCAGCAGGTTGAGCCCCCAGTCATCCGTCAGGCACTGGCCAAAGGCCGCGATTTCGGGAAACTCGTCGTCGCTGTCGACATGCAGCAGGGGGAACGGCACATGGCCGAAGAACGCCTTGCGGGCGAGCCACAACATAACCGTGGAGTCCTTGCCCATGGACCACAGCAGGCCGAGGCGTTCGATCTTGTTGAATGCCTCACGCAGAATATAGATGCTTTGGCTTTCGAGCCGGTCGAGGTGGTTCATTGTCGTGTCGGCCCGATGTGATCGCCGATCATGGCGCCAATACCAGTGACGTGGCGACGAGTATTAGTGGACTGGCAGGCTAGCGCCGTCAAGCCGTCTGTCGCCCTATCGAACCCTCGGCACCTGGCGTTGTTTAGTATCCTTCCGGAACATAGCCGAAGCGCTCCATCTGCTCGTGGTGGTCGGACACGATCGTCGCGACCTGGTCGGTGCTGAGCACCTCACGCCACTGGTCGGACGTACCGGACCGAAAAAAGCGAGTGTGCTTGCTGCGCTCCTCGAAACCGTGTTTCTGTTCCTGCTCACGCAGGATCTTAAACGAGGCATTCTCAACTGCTTTCTCGAGTCTCTTACGCGGCGGACGCAATCCAAGGAACATCGCCAACTGGCCAAAGGTCTTGAGTGGCGTGGCGAGCATATCTTCGTAACGCATGACGTGGAGACCCGGCGACGGGTTCGCGGTCCAGCTTGCCACGTGGGTCGACCAGGTGTTGAAGACCTGCTGTACGCCGACATCGGTGGTTGGCGTGCCCATAAAAGACTCCGCCATTCGCTTTATCGCCTCGTCGATGGTCATGCCGTAGTGGCCTGCAAAGGAAATCACCACATCGAGGGGATTGCGCACGACATAGATGGCCCCCACCGTCTCCTCCATGGTCACCAGTGACACGCCATTCAACTCGCCGAGAAAGTTGTGGGTCTTTACAAAGACCGAATCGGGAAACGCCTGGGTAAGGAGGTGGTGAACCTTGGGGCGGAGTTCGGCGATCTCCTCAGGCATCATCTCGCTGCAGGGCCGTGGATCTATACTATTGTAATACTCGGCCTTTTCCTCGCTCATAGTGAAGTTTTTTAGCGAGTTGATGTCGGCGGGCTCGTCAGGGTTTCGCAAGAGGTTGTGGAGGAAGGCCCGCGTCCAGGTATTGCCGGACTTCGGATATGAAGCCAGCCAAATAATCGCGCCCATGAAACTCGTACCTTTCGTTATACTGTTGGGCGCCCGAGCGCCCTCGGCATGGTTATGGACCGTTCGGTTCAGCCGGCGCGATCGGCGTCTCGCCGTGCATTTTCTCGGCCTCGGCCATGCCCTGCAGCGCCGTGGCGAGATCCGGCGCGACGCGCAGGGCCTCCCGGTAACAGGCGATCGCCTCGTCGGTTTTACCGAGGTTAGTGAGCGTGGTCGCCAAACTGGACAAGATCGGCGCGTCATCGGGACGAGCCGCCAATACACGGCGGTAGCAAGCGGCCGCCTCCTCAAAGAGGCCC
>CAZYDR010000132.1:0-9343 GCA_964645285.1 uncultured Alphaproteobacteria bacterium | reverse complement strand
CCGTGGAATACACCTTAGAGACCTGTCCGATTTTCTGGGACCACCTCACAACGCCCGCTCGGCCGGCCGCGACAGGTTGGTGACGATGAAGCCGACACGGGTATAGGGGGCAACACCGAACACCCTTGATTCGCTGCAGGTTGGCTCTCAGCCAGGGTGATTATTGATGTGGTTTTGGTGGGGATTTAGTGGGGATATACGAGAAGGGGCTAGCAAACTAATGCTAACCCCTTGAAAAATTGGAGCGGGCGATGAGATTCGAACTCACGACCCTAACCTTGGCAAGGTTATGCTCTACCCCTGAGCTACGCCCGCGTCCAGGTGTCGGGCGCAAGATGCGGCGACCGACCGGCGATGTTTAAGCCAAGACCCGCCGTGATGCAAGCTTCCCCGTCACGGGCCTTGAGATCGCGGCCCCGACCCGGTTATAACCCGGCCATGCTAGATACAAAGCAAACCACCCGCGCCGAGTTGTTCGCCCGCCTCGAGGAACTCGGCATCGAAACCGAGACCCATGAGCATCCGCCGGTATTCACCGTCGAGGAGGCCCAGGCCCACTGCAGCCACCTGCCCGGCGGCCATTGCAAAAACCTGTTCCTCAAGGACAAGAAGAAAAAGCTATGGCTCATCGTCACCCTGGACGAGCAATCGGTCGATCTCAACGCCCTCTCGAAGGCCCTGGGCGCGCCGCGGTTTTCCTTCGGTAAGGCCGAACTGCTGGCCGAGGTGCTGGGCGTCATTCCCGGCGCGGTCACACCGCTAGCTCTGATCAACGATACGGATTTGCAGATCAATGTGGTGCTCGACGCCGCCATGATGAGCCTCGATCTGCTCAACTACCACCCGCTGAGCAACGACGCGACCACGGCGATCACGCCAGCGGGGCTTCTCGCCCTGCTCGCCTCGTTTGGCCATGAGCCCCGGTTGTTCGATTTCGCCGCCATGACCTAGCTTGGTGGCATTCCCGGCCCCGGCCCTTGCAAGCCGGAGCTCGAACCGCCATCTTTGTGTCACCCTAGTAGGCTTAAGCGCCAGCAACTTAACGATAGGCCCGTTTTATGGAAGATCTCATCGGTACGGCGGCGGACGACGCCGACGTCATCAAGAACAGCACCACCGCAAGCTTCGAGGCCGATGTCATCCAGGCGTCCAATGAGGTGCCCATCGTGGTCGACTTCTGGGCGCCGTGGTGCCAGCCCTGCAAAACCCTGGGCCCGACCATCGAAAAGATCGTGCGCGAAGCCCGTGGCAAGGTCCGCCTGGTCAAGGTCAACATCGACGAGAACCAGCAGATCGCCCAAGCGCTCCGCATTCAGTCGATCCCGGCGGTGTTCGGCTTCGTCAAGGGCCAGCCGGTGGACGGCTTCGTCGGGGCCCAGCCGGAAAGCCAGATCAAGGCCTTCGTCGACCGCCTCGCCGGCCAGGCCGGGCCAACGCCGGTCGACGAGGCCATCGAACAGGCCAAGGCGGCCCTGGCGGGCGACGATCACAACGCGGCGGCGGCGCTGTTCGGCCAGGTGCTGCAGCAAGAGCCCGATAATATCGCCGCCATCGCCGGCCAGGCGCGCTGTCTGCTGGCTCTGGGCGATGCCCAGGCGGCGGCCGAAATGTTGGCCCGCGCCGGTGATGAACACGACGACGATCCCGAGATCAGCGGCGCTCGCGCGGCCGTCGCCCTGGCCGCGCAGGCGGCGGCGGCAAGCGGCGAAATCGGCGGCTATGAGGCCCGCATCGCCGCCGACCCCAAGGACTTCGACGCCCGCCTCGAGATCGCCATGGCGCTGTTCGGCGGTGGCGAACGGAAAACCGCCGTCGACCACCTGCTGGAAATCCTGAGCCATGACCTGAACTGGAACGACGACGCGGCGCGCAAGCAGCTGCTTGAGTTCTTCGAGGCCATGGGCCCGACCGATCCTCTGACTCTGTCGGCGCGCCGAAGGCTGTCGTCGCTAATTTTCTCATGACGGCTGGCGACCACGGCATAACCCTCGACACCCTGCCCGAAACCCTGCCGATTTTCCCTCTGGCGGGAGTATTGCTGCTGCCCCATGGCCAGTTACCCCTGAATATTTTCGAGCCGCGCTATCTCGCCATGATCAGCGAGGCCCAGCGCGGCGCCCGGTTGATCGGCATGGTCCAGCCGGTGCGCCCGGAAGAAGACGGCGGTGCATCACCAACTGTCTATCCGACGGGATGCGTCGGGCGCATTACCGCGTTCGAGGAAACCGACGACGGGCGTTTTCTTATTACCCTGACGGGTCTGTGCCGCTTCGATATTGTCGAGGAACTGCCCCTGGCCGATGATGGTTTTCGCCCGGTGCGCGCTAACTACCAGCGCTTCGCCGCCGATCTCGACGAGCCCGCCGAGAGTCAGGTCGACCGCAAGCGGCTGCTAATGGCCCTCAATGCCTTCTTCAAGCAGCAGGGCTATGAGGCCGACTGGGAAACCGTGGAAAACGCCTCGAACGAGAGCCTGATTACGACCCTGGCCATGACCTGTCCGTTCGCGCCCAGCGAGAAGCAGGCGCTGCTTGAAGCCATAAACACCGAGACCAGGGCCGAGATCGTCACCGCGCTCATGGAGATGACCGTGCTCGACGACACCCACGCCGGCGAAGGGAGAGTTCAATGAGCCCAACGGATCGCGACAATTCAACGGCTGGAGGCCGTCCACCGGCACCAGGCGTCGATCCCAAGCTACTGGAGATACTCGTTTGCCCGCTGACCAAGAGCACCCTACGTTACGACCGCGAGCGCCAGGAACTGATCAGCGACCAGGCCGAGCTCGCCTATCCCATCCGCGACGGCATCCCGATCATGCTGGTCGAGGAAGCCCGCCGCCTCGACGAGGAGTAACGACCGCCGCCATGAGCCAATCCTTCGGAACCGAACATTGGCCGGTTGAAATCCGCCACAAACAGGCGGAACGTCAACTTGAGGTCGAATTCGACGACGGCAAGATCTTCACCTTTGCCGCCGAACTGCTGCGGGTCGAGAGCCCCTCGGCGGAGGTCCAGGGCCACGGACCGGACCAGAAAACGGTGGTCGCCGGACGCCGCGAAATCGGCATCATGGAGATCGAAACGGTGGGCAACTACGCCATACGCATCAAGTTCGACGACCTCCACGACACCGGCATCTTCACCTGGCAATTCCTCTACGATCTGGGTCTCAATCAGGCCGAGGTCTGGCAGAGCTACCTCGACGCCCTGGAAGCCCAGGGCCTGAGCCGCGATCCGGAAGTGGCTGCGACAAGGCACTAGAGTCTTTTGTTTTGACCCTCAATTACCGGGCGCGGACATCCGTCCGCTTGGCTCCCGCCGCTTATGCGGCGGGAGCCTGCGTGGCGATGTGAACGCAGATCACAGTGAAGCGGTGATCGTTATAACGGCTCGCCCCGAGCCAGCCGGGGAAGATCGCCGACCGCGCCCATGGCGTGGCGCATGAGCAGGCGCTTGAGCGGCAGCAGCTGGTTGACCGCTGCCAAGCCGAGATCGCGGGTCAGGCGCAGGGGGCCTATGTCGTTGGAGAACAGTCTGTTGAGAATGTCGGTCACGGCCAACAGCACGGTCGTGTCCACACGGCGCCAGCGGGCATAGCGATCCAGCACGTCGGCACCGCCAATGTCGAGGCCGAGGCGGCGGGCATCAACCAGCACCTCCGCGAGCGCCGCCATGTCGCGCAGGCCGAGGTTCAAGCCCTGGCCGGCAATGGGGTGCATGGCATGGGCGGCATCGCCAACAAGGGCCAGGCGGGTGTCCGTGTAGCGCGCCGCGTGGGACAGGGCCAGGGGATAGCTCCAGCGCGGACCGGTGAGTTCGAGATCGCCAAGGAAATCGCCAAAGCGCCGGGCCATCTCACCGTGGAACTGGGCGTCGTCGAGCGCCATGATGTCAGGCGCCAAGTCGGCCCGCTCGGTCCACACTAGGGACGAGCGATTACCCGTGAGAGGCAGGATGGCGAAGGGACCGGCGGCCAGGAAGCGCTCCTGGGCAATGCCCCGGTGCGGCCGCTCATGGGCCACGGTACAGACAATGCCGGTCTGATCGTAGGTCCAGGCGGTGACCGGGATGCCGGCCTCGCGACGCACTATCGACTGGCGGCCATCGGCGGCGATTGCCAGACGGACGCGAATACGCCGGCCGTCGTCGAGTTCGGCCTCGGCGCCATTCGCGGTGCGCGTCAGGCATTGCAGGCTGCTGGGGGCGATCAATTGAAGGTTTTCGAGGCTCGCGGCGGCGGCAAACAGCGCCTGGCGAGTGTGGCGATTCTCGACCATGTAGCCCAGAGGATCGTCGCCCAGGTCGCGGTGGTCGTAATGTAGGAACAGCGGGGAATCGCCGTCGGAGACACGAATTTCACGGATCGGATCGGCGTCGGGCGCCATGCCCTGCCACAGGCCGATACCGTCGAGCGCCAGTTTCGAACCGTGGGCGATGGCCGAAGCCCGGCCGTCGAACCCGGCATCGACTTGCGCCGCGGGGTCGGCGCGGTCGATTACCGCCACTTCCATGCCGGCGCCGGCCAGGGCGCAGCCCAAGGTCAGACCGACCATGCCGCCGCCGACAATGAGGACCTCGGCCTCGATTTCTTCGCAAACCGCCATGGCCAAAGAATCGTGCCACAGCGGGCGCTTGTCCAGCTTTATGGCCGGCGCGCGTAGACGCTGATGCTGGAGACCTTGCCGGTCGCCTCCATGGCGGCGCGCGCCACGACCTCGTCTGCAACACCCTCGCCGCCCAGCTCATCGCGGTACATGGCGGTGATCTGGCCGGTGTCGTAGTCGAGGCGGTCGCGAATTTCCACGTCGACCAGACCGGCCGCGCGGAGACCCGCCAGATACGCCGGCTCGCTGATGGCGCCGGCGACGCAGGCGGAATAGAGCGCCTTGTCGGCCCGCACCCATTCGGGCAGCGCCTCGACCACGATGTCGGAAACCAGCATCTCGCCGCCGGGTTTGAGCACCCGGGCGATTTCGGCGAATACCGCCGGCTTGTCCGGTGACAGGTTGATGACGCAATTGGAGATCACCCAGTCCACCAACCCGTCATCCACGGGCATGTGCTCGATCAGTCCTTCGCGGATTTCCGCGTTGGCGAGACCTGCGGCGGCGATATTGGCGCGGGCCCGCTCGATCATGTCGCCGGTCATATCGACGCCGATAACGTGGCCTTCAGGGCCGACCTTGTGGCCGGCCATGATGACATCGATGCCGGCGCCCGAGCCGAGATCGACTACCACGTCACCCTCATGGACACCGCTGAACGCCACCGGATTGCCGCAGCCGAACGAATTAGCCACCGCGTCATTGGGAATGTCGCTGGTGTCACTGGCCTGGTAGCCGATGGATTCGGCGGTGTTGGTGCCGCAGCTCGAACCGCAACAGGAACTTCGCGACAACGCCTTGGCGTAGAAGCCGGCAACCTCGTCGTGGACCTGGTCGTGAGCTTTGTTCGGTTCAGTCATGATGGTCTCCTAGGATTTCGGTGGGCAGCAGGCGTCGATGGCGCTGGCGATGGCGCGAAAAGTGTCGGCCAGTCCCTCATAGCGCACCGTGTAGCAAACCTCTTTGCCGTGACGCGCGGCCTCGAGCACCCCAGCCTCCTTGAGCATGGCCAGATGGCGCGAGACCACCGAGACATCGACCGGCAGATCGCGGGCGATGTCGCCAACCGTGCGCGGGCCACCACCCTCGGCCAACCCGGCCAGGATGGTGAGACGAGTGGGATCACACAGCGCCTTAAACAGGCGAGGCTCGAGAACGTCGTCCATGCCACCACAGCAGGTATCTCGGTCCGGCGTGGTGAGTTCAGGCTGTTTGTTCATTTGCGTCATAATGCAAATATAGGATCGCAATTCAGATCGTCAAGAGGATCAAGTCGAAAAATATCAATGGGGGCGGCGGCAAAACGCCCCTGGTAACAGTCGGCCGCGGCGGCGGCGGGCCGGCTAATCCAGCGAGCCGTTCAAGTCGCTCAGGGTCTTGCCGATCAGCTCGGTGGCCCGGCCGGCCTCGCCGGAGAGCCGCTTGATCTGGTTGGCGGCCACGGCAAATCCATCGCTCACATCGCTGGCTTGCGTCGCCTCCATGAGAGCGTTCAGGGCCAGCAGGTTAGCCTGCTCCGCGATGATGTGGGCCTGCTCGGCGAGACTCTCATCGACCCCAACCGCGACGGTAGAGGTCAGGTGGTTGCCGCCGGACGCTGAATGGTGCGCCACGCCTGTTCCTCTACGAATCATCGGCAATTCTCCATCATGGCGATCCGTTACACGGCCCGTATGGCCGCCCGGAGAAACAGTACGTCGAGAAGGTTAACGAGATATTTACGCCGCCAACCATTGCCCGAGGCGTTGGCCGCCGCTAGTCTCGCGCCATGACACAGTTATGGCATCAAATGACGGCCCTGGCTCTGGGCGACGGCATCGCAAGCGGAGACATCGACCCGGTGGCGCTGACCGAACACTTCCTTGAACGCATGAATGACGGCGACAGCGACCGCGTGGTCTACCTGACTGCCATGCCAGAACGGGCCCGCGCCGAGGCCAAGGCCGCCGCGGGCCGCGCCGCCGCCGGCCAGCGCCTGGGGCCGCTCGACGGCGTGCCCATGTCGTGGAAGGACCTGTTCGACAGCGCCGGCACGCCGACCACCGCGGCTTCGCCGATTTTTGCCCAGCGGGTGCCCGACAGGGACGCCACCCTGCTAGCCCGGGCATCCCGCGCCGGCATGGTCTGCCTGGGCAAGACCAACCTCACCGAATTCGCCTTTTCGGGCCTCGGTATCAATCCCCATTACGGTACCCCGGCCAACGCCTACGACGCCGCCGTGGCGCGGGTGCCCGGTGGTTCGTCATCGGGCGCCGCCGTATCCGTGGCCCGCGGTCTGGCGCCGGCGGCCATCGGCAGCGATACCGGCGGCTCGGTTCGCATCCCGGCCGCGTTCAACGGCCTGGTCGGGCTCAAGACCACCGCCGGGCTGCTGCCTCTCGACGGCGTTATTCCCCTGTCGGAAAGCCTCGATACCGCCGGGCCCCTGACCCATGACGTAGCCGACGCCAATGCAATCTTCGCCGTGCTCGCCGGTCGCCGGCCCGCCGATCTCAGCGCCGCCTCCTTGCGCGGTGTGCGCCTGCTGGTGCCCACCAACGTCATGTGGAACGGCGTCGAGCCGGGCAACGAACAGGCGGTACGCTGCGCCATCGAGCGGCTTGCCGCCGCCGGCGCCGAGGTGGTGGGCGACGAAGTCCCCGAATTGACTGATGTCCAGGACCTGTCCGCCAAGGAGGGACCGCTGGTGGCGGCGGAGGCCTACGCGCGTTGGCAGGAGTTGGTCGACCATCACGCGGAAAAAATTTATCACAATGTTCTCAAGCGCTTCTGGGCCGGCGCCGAAATGACCGCGGTGAGTTTCGAGAACCTACGCCGCGGCCTCGACACCTTGTCGGATCGGTTCCACCAGCGCCTCGCCGGTTATTCCGCCCTGGTCGCGCCGACCACCTTGATTGCGCCGCCGCCCATCGCCGACCTGGAGGCCGACGACGACGCCTACATGGCAGCCAACGGCGGCACCCTGCACAACACCACCCTTGGCAATGTGCTCAAGGTCTGCGCCGTGACTCTGCCTTGCGGCGGGACCGGCGGCGCGACCAACCTGCCGGTGGGGCTCATGCTCTACGCCCGGCCGTTTACCGAAGCCGCCTTGCTGCGTCTCGCCCAGGCCTGTGAAACCGCTCTCTCGGATATCCCAAAACCGGCGCCCAAGCGATAGTCGCCAACACCGTTGTTTGTGGGTTCTGGACCGGCCGGTTCGGACGTTGTTTGGCCACGACTTCATAGTCGTCTTAATAATCGAATCGAGGACTCTCCCATAACATTTGGATTTTATGGGTGTTTTTGATATAATTACCGACTCGCATTGCGATTGGATTCAGATTACGAGGAACGATCCATGGCCAGCCGTATGACCGCCGCCGTCAAACCGGCGCTGCTACCGCCCGCCGCCGTGGCCTTCCTGCGCCGGCGATTTATCGAATTCGCGGGAGGTCTTCTGGGCACCGCCGCCGTGCTCTTCGGTATCGTCCTGGCGAGCTATCACGCGGGCGATCCGTCGCTCAACACCGCTACCGGCCGCGCCGCGGAGAATCTTGTCGGCTATGCCGGCGCCATTGCCGCCGATCTTGCCTTACAGTCGGTCGGCTTGGCCGCGGTGGTGCTGGTCATCGCACCCCTGGCCTGGGCCTGGCGCATCGCCACTCATCACGGCCTGCACCGGCCCTGGCTGCGTCTTGGCTTGCTGCCCTTGTGCCTGATCGCCGTGGCAACCGGTTGCGCCGCCCTGCCCCATCCCGATGCCTGGACTCTGGGCGGCGGCCTCGGCGGCATGACCGGCTTGATCATTTTCGACGCTGTTATGGGACTGATCGCGCCGGTTGGCGGCAGCGGCGTCCATGTGGCCATCCTTGGTTTCGCCCTCGCCGCCATCACGCTGGCGCCCGCCACCGGGTTGAGCGTGGCGGAGTGGCGCGGTCTCGGGGCCAGCGTTTGGCGGCTGGCCGCCCTGCCGTTCCAGCTTGTGGCGGGAACGGCCACGCGCCTCCGCGACCATCCCGAGAAAGCCCCCCGACCGGCCGCGCGCCAGCGTCAGGAGCCGTCCCTGCGACGCCGCGAAGCGCCCCAGGACAGCGCCGGACGGCGCGAGCCGAGCTTGGGCAGCGCGGTGACAAAGGAAAGCATGGGCCTGCGCGAGACCGCCGCCAAGCTGGTGGCCAAACGCAAACGCAAGAGCTCGAAGGCACATCAGGAAACCCTCGATCTGACCACTCCCGGGGAATATCAACTGCCGCCCCTCAGTGTCCTGGCCCTGCCGCCCGAGCAAGCCGCGCGCGCCGCCGATAACGACGACGCCCTGGCTCAGAACGCCCGCCTTCTCGAGGCGGTGCTTGGCGATTTCGGGGTTCGCGGCGAGGTCGTCAAGGTACGCCCCGGCCCGGTCGTCACACTTTACGAACTGGAGCCGGCGCCGGGCACCAAATCGTCGCGGGTTATCAGCCTGGCCGACGATATCGCCCGCTCCATGAGCGCCATATCCGTGCGCGTGGCGGTCATTCCCGGACGTACGGTCATCGGCATCGAGCTACCCAACGCCAAGCGTGAGACGGTCTACCTGCGCGAGCTCCTGGCGGCGCCGGAATACGAAAGCACAGCGGCGAAACTGACCCTGGCGCTGGGCAAGGATATCGGCGGCACGCCGATCATGACCGACCTGGCGCGCATGCCGCACCTGCTGGTCGCCGGCACCACCGGCTCGGGCAAGTCGGTGGCCATCAATACTATGATCCTGTCCCT
>CAZYDR010000131.1:0-9496 GCA_964645285.1 uncultured Alphaproteobacteria bacterium | reverse complement strand
CGGTGATGCTGGAAATCTTCAACAACCTGTTCATGTCCATTGCCGAGCAGATGGGTTCGACCCTGGAGAACACCAGCTATTCGGTGAACATGAAGGAGCGCCTCGACTTCTCCTGCGCCGTGTTCGACGCCCATGGCGGGCTGATCGCCAACGCGCCGCACATGCCGGTCCATCTCGGTTCCATGGGCGAGAGCGTGGCGACGGTCATCAAGAGCCGCCGGGCGACCATGAAGGCCGGCGACGTCTACGTGCTCAACGCGCCCTATAACGGCGGCACTCACCTGCCCGACATCACCGTCGTCGCGCCGGTGTTCGACCCCGCCGGCGAGGAGGTATGGTTCTATGTGGGCTCGCGCGGTCACCACGCGGATGTCGGCGGGGTAACGCCCGGTTCCATGCCGCCGGACAGCACCACGGTCGAACAGGAAGGCGTGCTGATCGACGACGTGCAACTGGTCGACGGCGGCCGCTTCCTGGAGGGCGAGATACGCGCGGTTCTGGCCACCGGTACGTGGCCGGTGCGCAATGCGGACCAGAACGTCGCCGACCTCAAGGCCCAGATTGCCTCCTGCGCCCGGGGCATTCAGGAACTCGAGAAGATGGTCGCCCACTTCTCCCTGGCCACGGTCAGGGCCTACATGGGCCATGTCCAGGACAACGCCGAGGAATCCGTGCGCCGGGTCCTCGACGTGCTGACCGACGGCAGCTTCGACTATCCCCTCGACGAAGGCGGCGCCATCCGCGTCGCCATCACCATCGACAAAGCGGTCCGCCGCGCCACGGTCGACTTCACCGGCACGTCGGAGCAGCGCAGCAGTAACTTCAACGCCCCCTCGGCGGTGTGCCGGGCGGCGGTGCTTTACGTCTTTCGCACCCTGGTCGACGACGACATCCCCATGAACGAGGGCTGCCTCAAGCCCATCGCCATCATCATTCCCGAGGGTTCCATGCTGCGCCCGCAGTACCCGGCGGCGGTCGTCGCCGGCAATGTGGAAACCTCACAATGTATCGTCGATTGCCTTTATGGCGCCCTCGGCGTCATGGCCGGGGCCCAGGGTACTATGAACAATTTCACCTTCGGCAACGACCGCTGGCAATATTACGAAACCATCTGCGGCGGCAGCGGCGCCGGGCCCGATTTCGACGGTACCGACGCAGTGCATACCCACATGACCAACTCTCGCATGACCGACCCGGAAGTGCTGGAGTGGCGCTTTCCCGTACTGCTCGACCGTTTCGCCATCTGTCACGGTTCCGGCGGCGGCGGCGCTCACAAGGGCGGCGCCGGGGCGGTGCGCCGCATTCGCTTCCGCCGAGCCATGACCGCCGCTATCCTGTCGTGCCACCGCACCACGGTACCCTTCGGCGCTCATGGCGGAGACCCCGGCACGGCGGGC
Organism: uncultured Alphaproteobacteria bacterium; assembly: GCA_964645285.1. GTDB lineage: Bacteria > Pseudomonadota > Alphaproteobacteria > JAAXGF01 > JAAXGF01 > JAYZAP01. The sequence goes on along the minus strand of CAZYDR010000131.1, from coordinate 8,099 downwards.
CGCAACTGGGTTGAGCGCGCCAACGGCGACAAGGTCGAACTCGGCGCCTGCGACCAGATCGAAATGAACGCGGGCGACGTCTTCGTCATCGAAACCCCCGGCGGCGGCGGCTACGGAGACAAGCCATGCTGAAAATTCTTGCCACCATGAGTCCGCTGTTATCGGCAGTAGTGCTGGTCGGGCTCGGTAACGGGTTGTTCTTCACCCTGCTGGGTCTGCGCATGTCGGCCGAGGGGGTGTCGGGTGGTTTGATTGGCATTGTCGGCTCGGCCTATTTCGCCGGCATGTTTACGGGCACGCTGTTTTGCGAGCGGATCATTCGCCGAGTCGGCCATATTCGCGCCTTCTCGGTGTTTGCCGCCATGTCGGCGGCGGCGGCCATCCTTCACCCGCTGTTACCCGAACCCCTGGTCTGGATGGTGTTGCGCTTCGCCATGGGGTTCGCCATGGCGGGCTATTTCATGGTGGTGGAATCCTGGCTCCAGTTCGAGGCCACCAACGAGACCCGGGGCCGCAGCTTCGCACTTTACATTCTGGCTCACACGGCCGGGGCCGGGCTCGGGCCGCTGTTGCTGCTGATCGCCGATCCGGGCAGCTACGAATTGTTCGCTATCGCCGCCCTGCTCTACACCCTTGCCTTGTTACCGGTCGCCCTGACCACGCTGAGCAACCCGGTGCTAGAAGCCTCGGCGCGCTTCGGCATTCGCGACCTCTACGCCATCTCGCCGGTGGCGGTGGTCGGCTCCTTCACCATCGGCCTGGGCATCAGTTCGTTCTCGGCCCTGGGTTCGGTCTACGCCGAGCGCATCGGCCTGACGGCGGCGGCGATCTCGTTCTTCATGGTGGCGCCGCGGGTTGGTGGCTTCATCATGCAGTACCCCATGGGCATACTGTCCGACCGTTTCGATCGGCGCCATGTCATGGTCGCCCTCACGCTGAGCACCGCCGCTGTTGGCGTTATTCTGGCCGCGGTCGGGTCGGCATCCTTGATCGTGCTCTTGTTGCTGGTTTGCCTGTTCGGCGCAGCCTCGGCGCCGATCTATTCCACCGTGGTCGCCCACGCCAACGACTATGCGGAACCCCGCGATTTCGTCGCCGCCAGCGCCGGGCTGATTTTCGCCCACGGGCTCGGCGCCAGCGCCGGACCGACTCTGGCGTCGGGCGCCATGGGATTGTTCGGCCCCGGTGGATTGTTCATTTATGGCGCGGTCATTCTTGTCGCCTTCGCCGGCTTCGTGGTCTATCGCATGAACCGCCGCGCGCCGGTACCCCAGGAGCGCCAGGGCGAGCATGTGGTGGTAACCCGCAACGCCCCGGCGACAACCCTGCTTGATCCCCGGGCGCCATGGGATCGCCAACGTGATGAGGTCCGCGACTCCATCGACCGTGCCCGCAACAACATGCCCTAGTGATTAAGCTCCTCGCCACGATTCTCGGCTGGCTAGGCCGCCACGCCGCCTGGCTGCTGGCCGCGGGGGTGTTCATAGGCTTGGCGCTGCCGGCATTGGCGGCGCTGCTCCGGCCGTTGATGATCCCTGCCATCATCTTCGTTCTGGCTCTCGCCCTGGCTCGTATCGACTGGCAGAGTATGGCCGGCCATGGCCGCCGCCTACGGCTTTTGGCGTTGACCCTGCCATGGCTGCTGATCTTCTCGCCGGTGGTCATGTGGCTCTTGGTATCTGCTCTTGGTCTGCCATCCAGCCTGGTCACAGCCCTCACCCTCATGGCCGCCGCGCCGCCGATCATGTCAGCCGCTGCTTTCGCCCTGATCCTCGGCCTAGACGCCGCCCTTGCCGTGGTGCTGACCACCGCCGCTACCCTGGTCATGCCATTCATCCTGCCGTCATTGGCGTTACTGCTGTTCGGCTTCGACCTTCACATCGGCCTGACCGCTATCACCCTCGAGTTGATCGCCATAATTGGCGCTGCCTTTGCCCTCGGGCTGGGCGCCCGAAAACTTGTCAATGATGAATGGATTGAACGCAACGCTCTGCAAATCGACGGTGTCGCGGTAATCGGCCTGCTGGTCTTCGCCATCGGCATCATGGATGGGGTTATCGCCATCCTGGCGGAGCGGCCGGGCTTTGTGCTGCTGTGTATCGCTGTTGCCTTCGCCGCCAATGTGGTGCTTCAGGCAGTCGGCGCCGCGGCGTTTATGGCTCTGGGACGGTCTCAGGCGCTGACGATCGGCTTCGCCACGGGTAACCGCAACATGGGGGTTGTGCTGGCCGCCATCGCCGGGCGTGCCGATTTCGACATCATTGTCTTCTTCGCCGTGGCGCAACTGCCGATGTACATTCTGCCGGCGTTGCTCAAGCCGCTCTATCGGCGTCTTCTAATAAAATAAGGCGTCGATGTCATCGTCCCAGACGATGGCGTTGACCAGCCATTCGTCGCTTGGCTTGTAGAAGGTGAACACCCAACGGATGAGGTGGACTTCGAGCTTTTCGATGTAGGTGATGCGCATGATACTGTCGCCGACCATCTGCTCGCTGGCCACATCGATACCCACCGTATTGCCAAACCGCTGGCCGAGCATATTGCGCTGGGTCAGGGTCTGCATGCTCAACATGGCAAATTCGTTTTCCGGCAAGGGCCAATAGGGCGCCATGGTATCGAACACCGCGCTGAATTCGCCGGTCATCACGTATCCCATGGCCTGTTGTGTCACGGCCCTCAGGTCATCGGCAGTCTTAAGCGGCTGAGCCTAACCCTGTTGAGCCCATAGGCAGGCAACGCAAAACACGGTGACAAATATCCGCTTTATGGCTTCCTCCGGGACCGAAAACCGGCCGTTGTAGTACACCCTGAAGCTATAGGCCGAGAGCCGTTAGATTTCCGATAACCAAGGCAACTTAGGCTGCCGGTTCGTTGAAATCGAAGCGCGCGTGGAAGGCCGGCAACTGGTCGCGGCCACGGATGAAGTCCGACGCCCGCTCGGCCATCATCTGGACCGGCGCATTGAGATTACCGCTGATGATCTGCGGCATTACCGAGGCATCGACCACACGCAGGGCCTCAATACCGTGGACCTTCATTTCCTCGTCGGCCACGGCCAGTTCGTCATTGCCCATGCGGCACGAACAACTGGGATGATAGTCCGTTGTCGCGGTCTCCCGCACCCAGGCCTCGATGTCCTTGTCGGAGGTGATGTCCGGCGCCGGGTCGAGTTGCTTGCCACGAAACTCGTCGAAGGCGCGCTGAGACACCAGATCGCGGGTCGCCTTGACCGCCTCAACCAGTTCGCCGGCGTCGAAATCGTCGGTCAGGTAGTTGAACCGCACCACCGGGGCGTCCCGGGGATTGTCCGACGCCAGCTTGATATCGCCCTTGCTGCGCGGCCGCAGTTGGTCGAGGTTGGCGGTGAAGGCTTGGGACAATCGGATCTGCTCGTTGACATATTCAGTCCCGACCGGGGCGAAGTGGTATTGCAGGTTGCCGTAGGGCACATGGTCATTGCCCGAAATAAAGCCGCCGGCTTCCCATATGTTGGACGACGCTGGCCCCTTGCGGGTAAGGATCCAGCGCACACCGGCTACCAGCTTTTTTACCGGATTGGAGATGCGATGGATGGTCACCGGCTTGGTGCATTCGTAGCGGCTTGAGATCGAAGCATGGTCCTGCAGGTTGGCCCCGACACCGGGCAGATCGACCACCGGTTCGATGCCTTTGGTCCGCAGATGGTCCGCCGGACCGATACCCGAGAGCATGAGCAACTGGGGTGAGTTGATGGCGCCGCCGGCGAGAATCACCTCGCGGTCGGCCCGCACGGTTCGCCGAACGCCACCCTGTTCATATTCGATGCCCACGGCTCGGTTGCCTTCGACGATAACCCGGCGCACCAGGGCCCGGGTCTCAACCCGCAGGTTTGGCCGCTTCATAGCCGGCTTGAGATGAGCCGTGGCGGCGGTGCTCCGGCTGCCCTTCCATTTGGTGCTGTCGTAGCGCGCCAGGCCACCGGGCTTGTAACCGTTGGGGTCGTCCGTGTACCCTTGGCCGGATTGTGGCCCGGCCTCGAGAAAGGCGTCGAACAGGGGATTTTTCAGGGCTGCCTGGGATACACCCAGGGGGCCGTCACCGCCGCGCCAGTCGCTGGCGCCCCGGTCGCTGGTTTCGCAGCGTTTGAAATAGGGCAGGCATTGGGCGTAGTCCCAACCCGGCAGGTTGAACTCCGAAGCCCAGCGGTCGTAGTCGATGGGGTGGCCGCGCATGTAAACCATGGAATTGATCGCCGACGAGCCGCCCAGCACCTTACCCCGGGGCAGCCCAACAACGCGCCCGTTGAGCCCCGGCTCGGGTTGGGATTCGTAGTTCCAGTTGATCGCCGGATCGCGGTGGACCTTGTAGACCCCGGCGGGAATATGGATGAACAGGTCGCGGTCCATGGGCCCGGCCTCGAGAATCGCGACGCTGGTTTCGCCACTCTCAGTCAACCGGTTGGCCAGGACACAGCCGGCCGAGCCGGCCCCGACAATCACATAGTCCACGATTTCCAAACGCTTTGACTCTCTCATGGTGCTTTCCCTCTCACACTAAAACTCAAATCGCAGCGGTTTTTCCTTACCCGGCCAGACGCCGCTGTCTATCAGCTCGCCGTCCTCGAAGACCAGATAGCTCTTGGACCCGTAGTGAGCCAGGCGCGGGGTCAGAGCGCGTAGTTGGTCGGCGGATTCCACTTCGATGACTAGGACCGGGAAGCCGCGGCCGCCGGTCGCCGTCCATACCCGAATATCGCCCTTTTCATAGATTTCCATGGGCGCGCCAAATAGATCGGCAGATCCCAGCAGGCGGCCGAGCCGGGTCCCCGCGCCGACCAGAATCAGCGGTTTGTTGAACAGCGGCGCGGCGAAACGAATGACCCGCTCGACCGTGCCGTCGACCAGTGCCGTACCAAGGGCGTCCGCGGCGGCGGCGAGATCCTCGTCATCCACGGCCAGAGCCATGATGACATCCGGCGCCAGGGTAATAGCGCGCATGATGACCGGAACCTCGCCCACCGCGAGGCGGCGGAATATCTCGGCATCGGGGTCGATTTCGACAGCCGTGGGCGCGGCGTCCACATCAAGGGTAAAGCGTTCAATGCGGTCCACGAACGGAACCCGGAAGCGGCGCGGGCCGTTACTGGTTTCTACGGTTACCGGCACCGAGACGGCATAGGCCGGATCATCCTGAATCAAGGTGAAGGTAACCTGGTGGCCGTCGCCGCTAGGCGTGGTCCGGACGCTTTTTAGGCGCAGCGCCGGCGCGCCGGCCTGGTCGACCCATTGCTCGAAGAAACGTCCGAGATCATCGCCCGAGGCCACCTCGAAGACACCTTGCAAATCATCCCACGAAGCGCGCTTGAAGCGAAACCGGTCCCACAACAGACGCACCCCCGCGTCAAAGGCTTCGGCCCCGATGTCAGCCTGGAGCATGACAAAAATCATCGCCACCTTGTTATAGCCGAGGATGCGCGAGGCGCCGTGGTGGCGCGATATGAAGGTGTTGACCGGCTCATCGGAGCGCCGCGGCATGGCCGCGTAATCAGCCAGCCAGCGAAACCGCATGGCGCGCCCCTGATCCTTGGCCTGGGCAAAGGCGTAATCGGCCATGAAGGTGGTCAGCCCTTCGGCCCAGTTACCCGTAGCGTAGTCCACATAGACGCCGTTGCCCCACCAGTTGTGCAGCACCTCGTGGCCCAGGGAGGTCTCGAGAATGAACGGCAGGCGCAGCACCCTGGTGCCCATGTAGGTCATGCCGGGGAAGCCCAGGCCCACCTGCATGGGTGTGGAGACCACATGAAAACCGGGGAACGGATAGGCGCCGACGGTATCGCTGTAGCGGTCGATATAGCTCGCGGTCTTATCGAGATAGGCGTCCGACAATCCGCCGAGTTCGGCATGGAAATAGGTCCGCAGAAGAATGTCGCCATGCTGGCGCTCACCGATGGCATAGGGACCCGCGGCCACCACCAGATCATCAGCCGGCCAGTCCACGGCGAAGCGAGCGCGGTAGCGGCCATCGGTCACGCTCTCCTCCACCAGGGCGCCGGGAGCGACGGCGCGATAATCCTCAGGCACGTCAATTTCTACCGTATAGGTGAACATCTCATCGCCGAAGTCGGGATACCAGCCACCTCGGCTTGGCAGGTAGACCCCGTCCGGCCCGGCGCTCGGCGTTCGTGCGGCTTTAGACAGCCTGATGGTATCGATGGGCCCGATTTTTCCCTTGTAGCGCAGCGAAATCCGATGCTCGGCGCCGCCACCCAGAGACAACTGCCAGACGCCATCCTTTTTGCTGAACTTGGTTGACGGCCCCTGGAGTTTCATGCGGTTCAGGTTCCAGCCCTCGGGTAGTTCGAGGCGGGCGCTGCCGGCGCCGAGGACCCGCAGATCATCGGTGATGACGGCCTTGCCGCTGGCCGGGTCAAGGGTAACGCCGAGGTCATGGTGAATACGGACTTGCGACGACTGGCCCAACACCATCGTCGGATCAAGGGCGATAACAGCCATAACAAAAAGCGTGAGTCGGATCATGGCGCGGCCTCGAGTTCAGGGGGAAAGCGGGCGACGAGTTCGACTTGCTGGCCACCCCGTTCGATCAACAAAGGCAACCAGGTGCCGGGCGCCTGGCGCTGGATCACGGCAATTAGGTCGATGGGTTCGGCCATGGCCAGGCCTGCGGCCTCGACAATGATATCGCCGGCCATGATGCCGGTTACCTGGGCAATGCTGTCGGGCGACACCTCAAGCACGGTCAAATCGCCGGCTTCGCCCTGGATCATGACGCCGAGGCGCGGCTTATCCCGCGACACAGCCTCCGGAGACGCGGCAACGCCGAATACAGCATCCGCCAGACCCGGCGCCAACTGGCTGCAATCGCGACCCCGGTCCCAAGGCAGCAGCACCGCGCTTTGGGCTACTCCCAGGGCAGCCAATTGATGGGGCACGCCATGGCCACCTTCCAGGTGCCCGCTACCAATAACGCCGATGACCAGGGCGCTGTCGCCAACCCCAGCGAGGGCCTCGGCCATGGCCCGGTCCCAGGTCAGTTGAGCATCCATGAAGTGCTGAAAGCCAGGATCGTCGATGTCGATTTCCGCCGGGTCGCCGAGGTCTTCCGCCTCGTCGGCCATGTGATGGCTGCGCATGGCCTGGTGTTCCCGGTAGATCTCGATCAGGTTGTCCACATAGGCCTGCTCGGGAGTCGCTGGATCGCCAACCCCCTCTCGCGCTTCATCGGGCACGGCGTCCCAGCCGGCCTCGCCGACAGCATCGATCAAGGTCCGGTCAACGTTGAGCGCCACCATGGGCAGACGGTTCATGCGGGCAAAGTGGAACAGCGGCATGTAGAGCCCGGGGTCGTACCCCCAAATCTGGTTCCAGCCCACGGCCTCGAGGAAACCAGCTTCGCCGTAGTCGCCGGCCACCCAACGGTCGAGCACCGGTTGGACCCGGCGGGGAAACATCTCAAAGCCGAGAACTACATTGCCGACCCGGGCGTGAAGCGCGGCCATGGTCTGTAATTGCCAGCGGTGATGATCCGGGTTGTCGTGGACCTCGCCGAGCAGCACCACGGCGCTTTGGCTGGCACGGCCGAGCACCGCCTGCGGCGCGCCGCCGGCCAGATCATACCATTCGCCCGTCCCGACGCAGATGCCGTCATCGGCGCGTGCCGAGGCGCCGACCACCAACAATGCCAGGACCAGGCAAACTGCTTTCACCATGGCCGGGCTCGACTAGGCCACGCTGGCGCGAGGCGCGACCCGGGACAAACGGCCACAGCCGGCCCGTTCGCTATCGATGCCAAGGGTCTGGCAGGCGGCGAACAGCATGGCCTGATTGGATGAAACTACCGGCTTGCCAAGGACCGCCTCAAGCCGATCGATGACTTCGATACTGCGCATGTCGGTACAGGATAGCACTATCGCCTCGGCCTCGGCGCTGTCGGCGCGGCGGCCGAGCTCGAAGACCGCGTCCGGCGACAGTTCGCCCTGGGCGACGTTATCGAGAGCGAACCCAGCGCCATCAACGTCACCTTCTCGGCACCGATATTCCATGACGAGGTGTCCGTCATCAAGATCTTTGGGACCACTGAGCCTGTTTCATAACGGAGGATCT
>CAZYDR010000130.1:0-9511 GCA_964645285.1 uncultured Alphaproteobacteria bacterium | reverse complement strand
CACGGGCGAGCTCTGGGCGATGCCCCGGTTCGGCGCCTGGGCCGGCTGCTCGGCATTTTCGTTGCCGTCGTGCTGATTTTCGTCGCGGCCCTACACTTCGCCCGGCTGGCCGCCGGCTTCAGCGATACCGAGCGATTCATCCTAGTCGAGGGCGGCGTTATCACCGCGTTGTTCTGGGGCGGCCAGATCATCCTCGGCGGGCTACTGCCTCTGGTTCTGTTGTTCAGTGGTGGCGGCCGGGGACGGCTGCTGCTTGCCGCTGGGCTTGTAATCCTTGGCGGTTTCGCGCAACTCTATGTCATCATCATCGGCGGCCAGGCGGTTCCCTTGACCTTGTTTCCGGGGATGGTGGTGACCAGTTCATTCTTTGACGGTCAGGTCGCCGCCTACATCCCCAGCCTGCCCGAGTTCGGTCTCGGGCTCGGCGGTATCGCCATCGCCGCCCTGATTGCCTTGATTGGTTTCCGCAACCTGTCGTTCCTGCCCGCAAATCTCGCCGACCCGGAGTCTACGCCATGAGCCGAGAAGAACATCCCTTCGCCCAGTACGTCCGAATCCTCGGGCGCGGCAAGTCGTTCCAGCGATCGTTCACGGTGGAGGAAGCCGACGCCGCCATGACCATGGTCCTCGATGGCCAGGTCCGGCCCGAGCAACTGGGCGCTTTCCTCATGCTGTTGCGGGTCAAGGAGGAGTCGCCGGAGGAAATCGCCGGTTTCGTGGCCGCCGCCAAGCGCCAGTTTGTGTTGCCGACGCCGGCGGCTGCTGTCGACCTCGACTGGTCATCTTACGCCGGCAAGCGGCGTCAGCTTCCCTGGTTCCTGCTCGCCGCCCTGGTATTGGCCAATGACGGGGTGCGTATTTTCATGCACGGCGCCGAGGGCCACACGCCGGGCCGCATGTACACCCGCGCCACCCTTGAGGCCCTGGGGTTACCGGTGGCCACGTCCCTGACCGAGGCGGCCGAAGGCATCGCCCAGTCCGGCTTCGCCTATCTGCCCTTGGCCGGGCTCAGCCCGGTGCTCCATGAGATCATTGAGATGCGGCCGATCCTTGGGCTACGCTCGCCGGTCCACACCATCGCCCGCATGCTCAACCCGTTTGATGCGCCGTATATGCTCCAGGGCATCTTCCATCCCGGCTACGGCGCCATTCACCAGGGGGCGGCGGTATTGCTGGGCCAGCCTCACATGGCGGTGTTCCGGGGTGAGGGTGGCGAGATCGAGCGCCGGCCGAGCAAGGAGGCCCAGGTCCAGACCGTCCACGATGGGGTGACCGCGACAGAGGACTGGCCGCCGCTGCTGGCCGAGCCGCGCCAGCCCCACGATCACGAAATGAACCTCGAACGCCTGACCAGCGTGTGGTCCGGGGATGAGACCGACGACTATGCCACCGCCGCCATTACCGGTACCCTAGCCATCGCCCTCAAGCTGTTGGGCCGGGCGGGGGATCCGGGCGCGGCCCAGGCCATGGCCTGCGAGTTGTGGGCTGCGCGCGACCGTCGGCGCATCGGCCTGGCGGCCTGATCATCGCCGTGAACGCCCTGTTCATATCCGCCACCCAAAAGTCGTCGGGCAAGACGACGGTGACTCTCGGTCTGGCGGCGGCCCTGGCGGCCCGGGACAAGACAGTGCAGACCTTCAAAAAGGGGCCCGACTACATCGATCCTCTGTGGCTCAGCCGGGCCTCAGGCCGGCCCTGCCGCAACCTCGATTTTTACACCATGAGCGATCACGAAATCGCCGCCGCTTTTCAGCGCCACTGCCACACGGCTGATGTCGCCCTCATTGAGGGCAATAAGGGTCTGTTTGACGGCGTTGATGTGGAGGGGAGCGACAGCAACGCGGCTCTCGCTCATCTGCTTGATGTGCCGGTGGTGCTGGTCATTGACACCCGAGGCATGATCCGGGGTATCGCGCCTTTGGTCAGCGGCTATGTGGGGTTTGATGGCGGCGTTCGCATTGCCGGCGTTATCCTCAATCAGGTCGGCGGGCCGCGCCACGAAGGCAAGCTGCGGGCCGCTCTTGAGCACTACACGGACGTGCCGGTGCTGGGTGCGCTCGGTCGCCACCCGGATATCGCCATCGCCGAACGCCATCTCGGCCTGATCCCGGTCAACGAGGCCGCCGAGGCCGATGCCTTGATTGCCCAGGTCGCGGATGTTATCGCCGCCGGTGTCGACCTTGAGCGGGTCGCCGCCCTGACCGCCGGGGCAACCGGTGATCTGCACGAAGTAATGCCGCCCGCCCGCCCGCCGCCCGCCCGCACACCGAATGTTCGAATCGCCATCGCCCAGGATGCCGCTTTCGGGTTTTATTATCCCGATAACCTGGAAGCGCTGGCCCGCGCCGGCGCCGAGTTGGTGCCCTTCGATACTTTGACCGATGCCGCCCTGCCACCGGCTGATGGCCTGTTCATTGGTGGTGGATTCCCCGAAACCCAGGCCGCCGGACTGGCCGCCAACGAGAACCTGCGGCGTCATATCCGCAACGCCCTTGAAGGCGGCATGCCGGCCTATGCGGAATGCGGCGGCCTGATCTATTTGAGCCGCGGTCTGTCATGGCGCGGTGAGCATCACGACATGGTGGGGTTCGTGCCCGGCTATACGGTCTTGCACGACCGGCCGGTGGGACGCGGTTACGCGACTCTCAAAGAGACCGATGCCGCGCCCTGGAGCGGCTCGCCGGCGCCCGACACGCTATTGTATGCCCACGAGTTCCATCATGCGTCCCTGGAAAATCTTCCCGATGACCTCGACTACGCCTATCAGGTCACGCGGGGCCACGGTATTGATGGCCGGCGTGACGGCCTGGTTTTAGGCAATCTGCTGGCCGGATTCTGCCACCAGCGCGACGTCGTCGCCAACCGCTGGGCCGTGCGTTTTATTGACTTTGTGCGTGCCTGCCGCGCGGGACAAAACGCCGGTAAATCGGCAATGGCGAGGTGATGTTGCTTCCCGCAGTGCACGTTGTTGTATATGATTGATTATCGCTTAGGAGAAACCCGATCATGGCCACCGTGACGCTCGATACTAAAGGCATGAATTGCCCGATCCCGATTCTCAAGGCGCGCAAGAGCATTAAAGGTATGGCTGCCGGCGAGACTCTTGAGGTGCTCTCGACAGATCCCGGTTCCGTACGCGATTTCGAGGCGTTCTGCCGGGCGACGGGCAATCCGCTCCTGGAATCCAGCGAGGAAGACGGCGGCGTGTTCTGCTATGTGATCGAAAAGGCCTAAATAAACAGATTGATATCCGACTTGAGCGCCTGCTCCATATAAGTCGCCGCGCCACCAATCTCGATATCGTCGATCAAATCGTGACGCTCCCACTCGAACAAGCCCATGGTCATCTGACAGCCGATCATGGTCACGTCGGACTCGATAGCCGCCTCGCGAAGTTCGGGGATCGATGCGATGCCCTTCTTCTTGATCAGGTTCTTCATCATGGTGGAGCACATGGCATCCATGCCGGGGAGGGCTGACATTATGTTCGGCATGGTCATGTGCATGCCCATCATGGGCATCTCCATGCCGGGATTGCCAAGGGTCGAAATCTGCAGATGGTCCAGGTCTTTTTTCAGGAGCTGAAGGCCGTAGAAGGTGAAGAACATGGATACGTTGACATCCATGGCCGCCGCCGTGGTCGCCAGGATCATGGGCGGGTAGGCCCAGTCCAGGGTACCCTTGGTGACGATAATCGTCATGGATTTGGCGTTGGTGTCTTCAGTCGTGCTCACGACAGTCTCCCTCGTTACCGGGTCCGGCCGACGCCGAACACCACGGTCTCATTAGCACCCAGGCTCTTTCCACTCATCAAGTATAGCGGATACCGGCGCCTTTATTCTACTTTTCGATATACTGTTGAAATTCGCCACTCGCGCGACCCAAACCAACACAAAAATGCCCTGTCAGACACTGCTCCTTGGTATAACGCGCCCTATGGAACGTATTCGTATTCGCGGCGGTCAGCCGCTTCATGGCGTCATTGCCATTGGCGGGGCCAAGAACGCGGCGCTGCCCTTGATGGTCGCCTGCCTGCTTACCGACGAAACATTGACACTCGGTAACCTTCCTCATGTGGCCGATATTGCGACCTTGGTCAATCTGTTGCGCCAACACGGCGTCGATCTCGCTCTGGACGGCGAGGCGGCCAATGGCGGTACCACGGGCCGGGCGCTGTCGCTGACCGCCGGTGAAATCACCAACACCACGGCACCTTACGACCGGGTGCGCAAGATGCGCGCGTCAGTGTTGGTGCTGGGACCGTTGTTGGCGCGCGCCGGTGAGGCCAAGGTGTCATTGCCCGGCGGCTGCGCCATCGGCAACCGGCCGGTCGATTTGCATTTGAGCGCTCTCGAGCAGATGGGCGCCGAGATTGAACTCACTGACGGCTACATCGTCGCCCGGGCGCCTCATGGCCTCAAGGGCGCCGAGATCCAGTTTGCCACCATTTCCGTGGGTGCGACTCAGAACATCCTCATGGCGGCCTGCCTGGCCGACGGCGTAACCGTGCTGACCAACGCCGCCAGAGAACCCGAGGTCTGTGATCTTGCTCATTGTCTGGTCGCCATGGGCGCGAAAATCGAAGGTATTGGTGGCGACCGTCTGGAGATCGTCGGCGTGCCCCGGCTTCATGGCGCCGAGTATACGGTGCTGGCCGATCGTATCGAAGCCGGCACCTACGCCATGGCCGCCGCCATCACCGGCGGCGATGTGGAACTCGACGGAGCCGATCCGGAGACCCTGACGGCGGTGGCGCAAAAGCTTGATGAGGCCGGTGTGTTGTTGGAGACGATTGATGGTGGCGTCCGGGTGCGCCGCGCCAATGGGGTCATGCGGGGCGCCGACGTCATGACCCAGCCCTATCCCGGCTTCGCCACCGATCTTCAGGCCCAGTTCATGACCTTAATGGCGGTGGCCGACGGTGCCGCCATGATCACCGAGTCGATCTTCGAGAACCGCTTTATGCATGTCCCTGAACTGGCCCGCATGGGCGCCGACATCACGGTTCACGGCGCCTCGGCCCTTGTACGCGGCGTGCCAAAGCTGATTGGCGCGCCGGTCATGGCGACCGACTTGCGGGCGTCAGTGTCGCTCGTACTGGCAGGTCTCGCCGCCGAGGGTAAAACCGTTGTCAGCCGTGTCTATCATCTCGACCGGGGTTATGAGCGGCTCGAGGAAAAGCTCGCCGCTTGCGGCGCCGATATCGAGCGCATCGAAGGCTGAGGCGACGGTACAGAAAACCATGAACGAGCCGCCCGTCACCACTCAGCGCATTGCTAACATCACCTTGGACGAGCACACCGTGGTGCGGCGTAGCGCCGATATCGAGCACGAGCGCCGGGTCGCTATCTTCGACCTGTTGGAAGATAACAGCTTCGCGCCGGAGGGCCTCGATGCCGGCCCCTACCACCTGTATTTGGCCATTGAGGATAATCGTTTGGCCATGTACATCAACGACACCGATGATCAGCCCCTCGAGCGGGTCATGGTGCCGGTGTCGCCTTATCGCCGACTGATCAAGGACTACTTCACGGTCTGCGAAAGCTACTTCGAGGCCATCAAACGATCGTCGCCGTCACAGATCGAAGCCATCGACATGGGCCGCCGGGCGTTGCACAACGAAAGCTCGGACATGCTGCGCGATCATCTTGCCGACAAGGTGGTCATCGACGACGACACGGCGCGGCGGCTGTTCACCCTGCTTTGCGTTCTCCACATCAGGGCATGACGCGGCCATGGCCGATTTGCCCGGGGCGGTCCTATTCTGCTGCACCATGAACGCGGTTCGTTCGGTCATGGCCGAGGGCCTCATGAAATATCTCTACGGCCACGCGGTCTACATCGACTCCGTCGGCGTGCGCGGTGGCGAGGTCGATCATTTCGCGGTCGCCGTCATGGACGAGATCGGTATCGACGTATCGCGCCACCGCTCCAAGTCGTTTGGCGATCTCGACGACGACTCCTACGACCTGGTGATTTCCCTGTCGCCGGAGGCCCAGCACAGCGCCGTCGAAATGACCCGCACCATGGCCTGCGAGGTCGAGTTCTGGAATACCTTCGACCCGACCTATGTGGAGGGCAGCCGGGAAATCCGGCTCGACGCCTACCGTCAGGTGCGCGACAACCTGATGGCCCGCATCAAGGAGCGTTTCGGGACCGCGCCGCCGCCTATCGTTTGACCTCACGAACGGGCAATATCCTTGACCTTTGGCGGATTTGTCTCCATGTTTCCGCCACCTTAATAATTGGATACAGGAGCCCATGGCAAAAGAAGAAGTGCTTGAGTTTCCGGGCGTGGTGACCGAACTGCTGCCCAACGCGATGTTTCGGGTCAAACTGGAAAACGACCACGAAATTCTCGCCCATACCGCGGGTAAGATGCGCAAGCACCGCATCCGGGTTCTCGCCGGCGATCACGTTACGGTCGAAATGACGCCCTACGATCTGTCCAAGGGCCGGATCACTTTCCGCTATAAATAATTCTTGCGTGAGATGACGGCTGGCCCGCGCGCGCCGCGCTTCGTTTTGGCCTCCGCATCGCCGCGACGGCTTGATCTGTTGCGCCAGATCGGCATTGAGCCCGATCAGGTCGATCCGGCGGAAATCGCCGAGACACCTCATCCGCGTGAACTTCCCCGTAACCTCGCCGCCCGATTGGCCAGCGAGAAAGCCGGCGCCGTGGCCGCGCGCCATCCCGGCGCTGTCGTGCTGGGCGCCGACACAGTGGTGGCCTGTGGCCGCCGGGTGCTGCCCAAAGCCGAGGATGAAGCGATTGCGCGATGTTGTCTTGAGCAATTGTCGGGCCGTCGTCACCAGGTGCTTGGCGGGGTTTGTATCATTGGTGCCGACGGCGCTATTCATCAGCGGCTGGTCGTCACCACGGTGCGGTTCAAACGTCTTAGCCGCGGCGAGGTTGACGCCTATCTCGCCACCGGTGATTGGCACGGCAAGGCCGGTGGCTACGCTATCCAGGGGCCGGCCGTCGCTCTTGTGCCGTGGATCAACGGTTCCTACTCCAATGTCGTCGGCCTGCCACTTCACGAGACCACAACGTTGTTGACGGCGTTGGGCATCAATCCCCGATGATCGATACCATTGTGGCCAGTGACGCGCCGGGGGAAACCCGGGTCGCCCTACTGGGTGGTGGTCAAACAATGGAAGTCATTCATCAGCGGGCCGGCCATGAGGGTCTCGTGGGCGGCGTCTATTGTGGCCGGGTGACGGCACTGGCGCCGGGTCTGAACGCGGCTTTTATAAGTATTGGCGAGGGCCCGCCGGGTTTCCTCAACGCCGCCGATGCCCGCGCCGACCCCGATGTCGGCGTGAAGCCCATTGGCGCCTATGTGCGTGAAGGGGAGGCGGTCGTGGTCCAGGTTCGCCGCGACGCCATGGGTGACAAAGGGCCACGGTTGACCATGCGGCCGACGTTGGCCGGCCGCTATCTGGTGTATCAGCCGGGGCAGGCGCGCATCAACGTGTCAAAGCACATCACCGATAAAGCCGAGCGCGAGCGATTGCGCCGGCTGGTCGGCGATGGTCAGGGAATCACCCTGCGAACCAGGGCTGCCAGGGCGAGCGATGACGATATTCGAAATGAGTTACAGGCGCTGCGAACCCGCTGGGAAGGTATTTCGACGCTGTCCGCACCGGCCCAACTTGTCGCGCCGCCGGACCCTGTGGAGCGAGCGTTGAGTGACAATCCCGGCGTCGCCCGCGTGGTGGTCGATACGCCGGCGCTCTATGCCGCGGCGCGACAGCATTGTGGGGAAGGAATTCTCGAAACCTGGAGCGAGGCCGAAGCCCTGTTTGAAGCATTCGGCGTTGAGGCGGCCCTCGATACGGCGCTGGACAGTCGGGTGGCATTGCCTTCGGGTGGCGCGGTTATCATCGAGCAGACCGAGGCCCTATGCGCGATCGACGTGGATAGTGCCGGCCATCATGGGGCCGGCAAAACCGTTGCCCCCGATGTCAATCTCGAGGCGGCGGCGGAAATTGGCCGCCAGCTCCGCCTACGCGGAATTGGCGGTGTGGTCGTCATCGATTTCATCACCATGACAGGCGACAAACGCCGACGCCAGATTATCGATGGCTTGCGCGCCGTGCTCGCCGGCGACCGCGATGCGGTGGCGCCGAGCGGTTTTACGGACCTCGGTTTGGTGGAAATGAGTCGTCGGCGAAGCCGGCCTTCGCTCGGTCAGGTCATGGGCACCGGCCCCCATGGCAGCGCTCATTCGGTGGCGCTCGCCATTGCCCGCCACGCGGCTCACCAGTCGCGGTCGGCGGCGCCAGGCCCTATTACCATTGCCGCCGACCCAGAAGTTGCCCAGGTGTTCGACGGTAGGTTGCGCACTCTTCTGGCCGAAACCACAGGCCGCGCGGTTACGGTAACTGCGGAACCGGCTTACGGTCGGGCTGAGCACCATGTAAGGTTTGGCTGAGGGGAGACGTTATGAAAGCCGACAACGACAGCGGACCACGGTCCAAGGCGGCCTGCAGCAATTGCGGTAAGCCGGTGATCAAGAAATTCGCGCCGTTCTGCTCCAAGCATTGCGCCGACGTCGATCTGGGTCGCTGGTTCAAGGGCTCCTACGCCGTCCCCGGCGACCCCATGCACGTCATCGACGGCGGTTACCAGGACGACGAGGACTAGCCGGCGGCCTTGAGCCGGGCCAAGTTCTCCGCCGACCAGAATGTCGGCAAATTATAGAATTCTTCAAATACCGGAACGCCGTCGGGAATCGTCATCCAGGGCTGCTTGGTGCTGGTGAAGATATGTACATCCGGCGGCAAGCTGCCCGGGTCGTCCAGGACGCCGACGCGGACAAACCAGCAATTACCCAGGCCGGCGTACTGGCTCCACACATAGGTGCCGCAATCGGCGCAGTAATAGCCGGTGTGCGAGGTGCCTTCGAAGTGGCAAGAGGCCGGCTCCCCGGCGATCAACGCCAACTGGCTCTTCTCGATGACCGCGTTCATGACGAACGCGCTGCCGGTCACCCGATGGCATTGGCTGCAGTGGCAGGCATGAACCATCATGGGTTTGGCATTCAACTTGAACTTTACAGCGCGCAGGTGCAGCGACCCTCATGTGACATGTCAATGAACTCCCATTTTCATGACCATCACGATATTTCTTCTTGGGGCGGGAATACAATCCTTTAACCGGTGTCACTGACTATGGACGAGGCTCCGGAGTTGGGCTATACAGCGGCCTTCCAGCGCGATGCCCAGGTAGCTCAGTTGGTAGAGCACTGCACTGAAAATGCAGGTGTCGGTGGTTCAAATCCGCCCCTGGGCACCATTCCCTTTCCCGATCATTGAAACCATTCATCTTTTTACCCCTTATTGTCTAACCTTGCTGCCATCACGCGAAAGGTTAGACACTTTCGTTCCATCTATGTCCGCTTGGACCCTTTTCATAGCGCTGTCAGAGAGCATTTTCTTCCGTGCAGTTCGAGCCCGCATTTCCCATATGAGCCTGCCAACAGATGCGATAAAGCCATGATTCTGA
>CAZYDR010000129.1:0-9658 GCA_964645285.1 uncultured Alphaproteobacteria bacterium | reverse complement strand
CCATTGAATCAATCTATCCCAATTCATACAATCAAATTAATAGGTCCTGAGCCTAACGCGAACCGGCAAATTTACCAGTAATTCCCGCAATTTTCCTCGATTGGTATCGCCGTGCGGGGTATGGTCACGCAAAATTCAGAAAGGTGGGGCAGGTGTCGCCCAAGTACATACCCGTGGTTGAACTGGGGTTGTGCGATATTGCAGCTTATGGCGCCGGCAATACCGGCGTCGCCTACGTGACCAGTTTCGACAGCGGCGAGCCGGGCCCTCACGTCATGGTCAATGCCCTGACTCACGGCAACGAGGTCTGCGGCGCCCACGCTCTGCATTTTCTGTTCGAAAATCAGGTGCGGCCCGTACGCGGCCGGCTGATCCTGAGTTTCGCCAATATCGATGCTTATCTCAGGTTTGACGCCAACGCGCCGTTCGATAGTCGTTTTATCAACGAGGATTTCAACCGGCTGTGGGACGTCGCTGTACTCGACGGCGCCGCTAAAAGCGTTGAGTTGACGCGGGCGCGCGCCATGCGCCCGATTATCGATACGGTCGATCTGCTGCTCGACCTTCACTCGACGTCGCTGCCCAATCCCCCCATGCTGCTGGCCGGTACCCAAGATAAAGGGTTGGCCCTGGCCCGTGCCATTGGCTATCCGGCCCACGTGGTGATCGATGCCGGTCATGCCGCCGGCAAGCGGTTGCGTGATTATGACGGCTTCGATGATCCGACCGGCCCCAAGGCGGCCATGCTTGTGGAATGCGGTCAGCATTTCGAGGTGTCGGCGGCGGCGGTGGCTATTGAGATCACCCTTCGGTTCCTGCGCTACTGCGACATTATCGACCCGGCGATCGAGGTCCTGTGTCCCAGCGCCGATGATGCAAAGCAAATGGTCACCCGGGTTACCGATGCAGTGACCATCGGCAGCCAGCGATTTGCCTTCGACCGGGAGTTCGCCGGTTTCGAGGTGGTGCCCGAAGCCGGCACCCTGATCGCCCGCGACGGCGATACCGAGTTCCGCACGCCCTACGACAATTGCGTCATGATCATGCCGGCGCGCGATGTCAAACCCGGTCTAACCGCCGTGCGGCTCGGTGAGATTGTCGAGTAGGCGGCGTAATTCGTCGTCGCTCCAGATTTCGAGGTCTACCATCGCTTCGTAGGGGTCACCCGCAAGACTGAGCAGCCGAGCGAAGGCCGGCTCGGTCTCGAGGCCCTGGTGCTTGAGGGCCATGATCGCCTGGCGAAACGTCGGGCCACCGAGGTCGAGCAACCGGGCCTTGACGACAATGGGGCGAAATCCCCACTGCTTGGTAACCGGGCGGTCCTGGCCGAAGATTTCTACTTCGAATCCGCCATGAATGAAGGACGACTTGAGAGACAGGACTCCCTGGCGGACCATGACCTTCGACATTCGAAAGCTGGTACGGCCCGCGAATTCAGCTTCGACATCGTTGGCAAAGCACGTGAAGTCGGATACCTGGCACAGGATATCGAGGTCGCTGTCGGCGACGTCAATAGCAATCGGAATTGTGCCGGCCAGCACCGGGCCATATGCCGCAAGGCGTTCGAACAGGGCGAGGTCCATGAGGGTCGCGTAGGCCGCCCGCTGGCGCGCATTACCGTGACGCAGGTAGTCGGGGTCCAAGAAGTTTTGGGTCATCGTGCCGCCAGATGCATGACCACCACGCCGGTCGCCACGATGGTCGCCGACAGCACGCGGCGTGCGCCGAACGGCTCGCCCAGCAACCGTGTGCCGATCAGGGCGGCGATTACCACGCTGGTCTCGCGCAGTGCCGAGACATGGACCATGGTGCCAAGCGTCAGCGCCCAGATGGCCAGGGAGTAGGCGGTGAACGCCAGCACGCCACCGCTGACGCTCGGTTTCCAGTGGGCGCGCAGGAAGTTGATGGCCGCGCCGCGCCGACGAACCGCGGCGAAAATGCAGATGGGTCCGGCCGACAGCACCATCAGCCAGCCGATGTAGGACGCCGGGTTGCCGGAAAGGCGCACCCCCAGGCCATCGGTGACCGTGTAGCTGGCGATCATCATGCCGGTGGCGATGGGATAGAACAGGGCGCGCCAATTGCCGCCCGATTCCGTCGCTCCGCCCGAGCTTGTTACACCACGAAGGCCGTAACTGCCGGTCACCAGCAGGCTGATGATGCCGGTCGAGACCATGGCAACGCCAAACCATTCGAAGGGGCTGAGCCATTCGCCGGCGAACAGGGCGCCGCCCATGGCGACGACCAAGGGCGCCGAACCTCGTGCCAGGGGATAGGCATGGGACAAATCGCCGACCCGGTAGGCCTGGATAAGAAAAAAGAAATAGGCGCAGTGGATGAGCGCCGAAAGGATGATGTAGGGCCAGCTCTCGAGGCTCGGCGGCGGGCCGAAGGCAATCAGTCCCGGCGCCAACAGGCCGCTGATGCCGATCACCATCGTCATGGTCATCAATCGGTCACTGCCCACCTTCAAAACGGTGTTCCACACCGCGTGCATGACTGCGGCGGCCAGCACCACAACGATAACAATCGGGTCCATGTGCGCTAACTAGCCGTATTTATTGGCGATTGCAACGGTATCCACATTTCCAACTGAGTGCGTCGGGTGGGATTGGAAAAAATCCGGGTTTGGCCTAGGGTGATCTCGTCCGGTAAATGTCGAGGTCGTTCAAACCCGAAAAATGGGGCGACGAGTCCAACGAACGTTAAACATTCCCGCCAACTGCAGGAGTTGCGGCGTGCGGAACGACGCCGTTTGTGCGCCCTTGTCCGATGAAGAGATCGGTGTTGTCGAGCAGTTCAAAACAGGCAACCGGCGGATCGTGGCCGGCGCTGACCTCTACTGCCAGGACGAAACCAGCGACGAACTTTATACGCTGCTTGATGGCTGGGCTTATCTCTATCAGATCCTCGAGGACGGGCGACGGCAAATTCTCGATTTCGCTCTGCCCGGCGCGTTCCTCGGATTCCAGCCCGAGTTATCGGCGCCGTCGTCTCATTCAGCCCAATGCCTGACCGATATCGCGGTCTGTGTCTTTCCCCGGGAACGCCTGCTGGATATGTTTCGCGCCCATCCCGAACTGGCGCTGCGCATGGCCTGGATCAGCGCCCGAGACGGCGCTCTGGCCCGCGAGCATCTGACCAACGTGGGGCGGCGCTCGGCCCGTGAGCGGGTTGCTCATCTGTTGCTTGAGTTGTTCTACCGGGTGACCCGGGGCGATCCGTCACCGGAAAACCATTCCGTCGATTTGCCCCTGACTCAGGAGCACATCGCCGATGCCCTGGGCCTGACCACGGTTCACGTCAACCGCACCCTGCGGGCGCTCCGCGAAGCCGACCTCCTAGCCATGCGCGGCCGCACGCTCAGCGTGGTCAATCCGGTGGCTCTGGCCGAAATGGCAGGGTTCGACCCCGATGTGGTGTTGTCCCGGAAAGTTGTCTAGCGCTCTATAGCCAGCAGACCGACGTCGTAATGGCGCCGTCCGGCGCCAGGGTCAGGCGGCGGTAGCCGGGCGGGTCGTCGCTGGTGATGAAATTCCCCATGTCATCGCGGCCAAATTGAAAACAGGTCGAAGGTGATCCCATCATGCGCAGGCTGCCGCGTGTCCCATCGAACGGCATGTGGATGTGGCCAAATAGCACGCCACGGGTTTGCGGATAACGGTCCAGCACCTCAAACAAAGCTCCCGGATTGGCCAAGCTTACCTCATCGGCCCAGGTGCCGCCGACCGCCATCGGCTGATGGTGGACACAAACTAGGGCATGCAGGTCGAGCCGTTCGGTCAGGGCGGCGTCGAGCGTCGCCAGTTCGTCGTCGCCCAGGGCGCCGTCGTCCTCTCCAGGTATGCGCGAATTGAGGAAGACGATCTGCCAGCCATCGCGGCACAGACTGCGGGTTACCTCGATTCCGTCGCCGGGCAGAGTGGCGGCCAGCACATCCGTATCATCATGATTACCAACCATGCCGTAGATCGGCGCTTGGAAGCGCGCCAGCAGCGCCTTCATACGATTGTACGACGCGGCGGTACCGTCCTGAGACAAATCGCCGGTGGCCAGAATTGCGTCGGGCTCGGGGCCATTATTCAGAATGTGATCAATCGCGGCATCCAGGGTTGCGGCGGTATCGACACCGTTAAGCCGCGCCGACGGGTCGCCAAGCAAATGGCAGTCGGTGATCTGAACCAGGGACAGGCGGTCGCTGGGCATGGGCAAGTCTCCATCAAACGGAATATCGCCGTCATAATAGTACCTTCTGGCAAACGCCTCAACGCATCGCTATGGTGTGCCGCTCAACCGATAGCGGCGTACTATGAACCATTCCTTGCTCGACAATGAGACACTCCACGGCCTGCTGACCGAAGCCGGCTCCGCCCTTACCGTGGAACAACTGCGGGCGCTGGTCGACGGCGTCGTCGCGGCGCCCGACGATTACGATGCCGAGGCCTGGATGGGATTGGTGGCGGCGCAGCCGACGTCGGCTCTGCGCGCGGCCCTGGCCGCTCTCAAGCAGGTGGCAAAGGCGGCATGCGATGACGGTCTCGATGCCAGCCCGGCGCCAGCCGAACGACTGGCAGCGCTCCGGACCGAACTGGCAGCCCATGATCTCGATGGTTTTGTGGTGCCCCGGGCCGATCCCCAGCACAGCGAGTTTCTGCCCCGCGCCGCCGAGCGCCTGCAATGGCTCACCGGCTTCAGCGGCTCGGCCGGCGTTGCCGTGGTGCTGGCCCATAAGGCGGCGATTTTCGTCGATGGCCGCTACACCCTGGTGGTCGAAAGCCAGGTTGATACGGGCGCTTACGAGCGCCGTCATGTGACCGATGATCCACCCGATCAATGGATTGCCGGCAATCTGGGTGGTGGCCGCCTGGGCTATGACCCGTGGCTCCATACCCCGGATGGCCTCAAGAAACTGGCCGCTGCCTGCGCCAAGGCCGGCGGCCATCCGGTGGCCTGCGAGAGCAATCCCATCGATGCGGTGTGGGCCGGCCAGCCGCCGTCGCCGGTGGCGCCGCTATTGCCCCATGATGTGAAATACGCCGGGCAGTCCGCCGCCGACAAACGCCAAGCCGTGGCGGAGAGTCTGCGCGAGGCCGGCACCGGCGCCTGCGTATTGTCGGCGCCGGATTCCATCGCCTGGCTGCTCAACCTGCGGGGCGGCGATGTGCCGTTCAGCCCGTTTGCCCTGGGCTTCGCCATTCTCCACGACGACGCCCGGGTCGAGCTGTTCATGGATGGGCGCAAGCTGGCGTCCGGCACGGCGGAACACCTGGGTGACGAGGTGACCCTGCGGGCGCCCGACGATCTCGGCTCGGCGCTTGATTCCCTGGCTCGCGCTAATCGCCCGGTCCAGGCCGATCCGACCGGCACCTCGGCGTGGATTTTCGACCGGGTTGGCGCCGCTGATGGCGAGGTCCGGCGGGTCACCGATCCCTGCGATCTGCCCCGGGCGCGCAAGAACGCCGTAGAACTCGACGGCGCCCGCGCCGCCCACCACCGGGACGGCGGCGCTCTGACCGCGTTCCTGCGCTGGATCGACGAGACCGCGGCCGATGGCGGCATCGACGAGATCGGCGCGGCGGCTTTCGTCGATGGCCAGCGGGCGCGTAACGATAATTTTCGCGGCCTGAGTTTTCCGACCATCGCCGGTTCGGGATCTAACGGCGCCATCGTCCACTACAACGCCTCCGAGGCAACCAACCGGACCATGTCTTCAGGCGAACTGCTGCTGGTGGATTCCGGCGGCCAGTATCTCGACGGCACCACCGATGTCACCCGGACCATGGCCATCGGCACGCCCAGCGCTGAACAGCGGCGTCACTTCACGGCGGTTCTCAAGGGCCATATCGCGCTCGCCACCTGCCTGTTCCCGCTCGGCACTACCGGCAGTCAGCTCGATGTTCTGGCCCGCCACGCCCTGTGGCAACTGGGGCTCGACTACGACCATGGCACCGGCCACGGCGTCGGCAGCTATCTTGGTGTTCACGAGGGCCCTCACCGTATCAGTAAGGTGCCGAGCCGGGTGGCGTTGGAGCCCGGCATGGTGGTGTCCAACGAGCCCGGCTATTATCGCACCGGCGCCTACGGCATTCGCATTGAGAACCTGGTCTGCGTCATCGAGGCGCCGCGCCCCGAGGGCGGCGAGCGTGACATGCTGACCTTCGAGACCCTGACCCGGGTGCCCTTCGACCGCAAGCTGATCGACATCACCATGTTGACCGCCGACGAGACCGCCTGGATCGACAGCTACCACGCCGAGGTCCGTGCCCTTACACCCGAGCTCGATGCTGACACCGCCGCCTGGCTTGCCACCGCGACCCGTCCGCTTTCCCAGGAGTAACCATGACCAATCCCCATCTCGCTACCCCGTCCGGCAAAATCCGCGCCCGCGCCCTGGGCGTACCATTCGACGGCGCTCCCGGCCGGTTCAACGCCATCACCGACGTGCCCGGCGTCGAGATCGGCTACTCCACCATCATCGGCGGCGACGGTCCCCTGGTGGTCGGTCAGGGCCCGGTGCGTACCGGGGTCACGGCGATCCTGCCACGCGGTCACGACGGCATGGCGACGCCGGTATTCGCCGGCTACTTCTCGCTCAACGGCAACGGTGAACTGACCGGCACCATCTGGGTTGAGGAGTCGGGCCAGTGTGAGGGTCCGCTGACCATCACTAACACCCATTCCTGCGGTGTCGCCCGCGACGCCACCATTCAGTGGCTGGTCGCCAACCAGCCGAACAAGATGACCGGCACTTGGGGCCTGCCGGTGGCCGGCGAGACCTATGACGGCGACCTTAACGACATCAACGGCTTCCACGTTACCCCCGAGCATGTCTTCGAAGCCATCGACAGCGCCAACAGCGGGCCTCTCGAAATGGGCAGCGTCGGCGGCGGTACCGGCATGCTCGCCTATGACTTCAAGGGCGGCTCGGCCAGCGCTTCGCGGGTCGTCAAGGCGGCCGGCGAGAGCTTTACCGTCGGCGCCTTCGTCCAGGCCAATTTCGGCTCGCGGCCCGAACTGGTGGTCGCCGGCGTGCCGGTCGGCCGCCACATGCCCGGCGGCGAGGTGCGGGGCAAGCCGGGCGGCTCGATCATCGCCATGATTGCCACCGATGCGCCGTTGATGCCCCATCAGTGCAAGCGCCTGGCGCGCCGTATCGGCCTCGGCATTGCCCGGGGCGGGACCAGTTCGCACAACGGCTCGGGTGACATCTTCCTGGCCTTCTCGACCGCCAACAAGAACGCCTGGAACGTGGACGGCGGGGCCAACGATTGCCGCTTCCTGCCCAACGACACCCTGGACCCGCTGTTCCAGGGCGTGGTCGAGGCCACCGATGAGGCGATCATCGACTCCATGGTGGCCAACGAAACCATGGTCGGCCGCGACGGCGTCACCGCCGTGGCGCTGCCCCACGACCGCCTCCAGGAACTACTTAGGAAGCATGGCCGGCTGGAGAAGAGGTGTGGCGCGGGGGTTTGATCCATGTCAGGGCCGGCCACGGCGGCTCGTGCTATCTGGTTGATGATTGCTAAATTCAATCCGGTTTCACAAGGTTCTCCATGGTTCTCAGACTCAAGGAGCGCGAGCTTGTCGCCGTGGGCGTTTCGGTGGCCGCCGGCTGCAAGCCCTGCGCCGACTATCACATAGCCGCGGCGCGCAAGGCGCGGGCGAACGGCGACGACATCCGTAGGGCCATCGCCGACGGTCTTGGGTTGCGCCGCCATGCCACCGAGATCATGCGTGATCGCGACCTCTCACAACTTGGCGACAACGACCACACGGCCGCCGCCGAGTCTCTCGGCGAAGTCGACCGGTTGGGTGCGTTGATCGGCCTGGGTGCCGCTTTCGCGGTCAATTGCACCCAGCGCTTTGGACAACTGCGTCCCGAGGTCGAGGTCCGTGGCGTCACCACCGCCGAGATCGCCGACGTGGTCGAGCTTGCCCGCATGATCAAGGACAAGGCGGCATCCCATGTGGAACGCCTCGCCTGCGGACACGACGCCGAGGTGACGTCGGCCGCCGAATGATGGCGGCGCAGCCCGATCCGGCGGCGCCCGCGCCGCCCTCCGCGCAAACCCCCGACACTATCGCCGCGTGGCTGGCCGATCACGGCGGCAAGCGCGCAGACCCTGGCGTGCTGGTCGGCGGGCTCTGCGAGCGTCTGCTCGCCGTTGGGGTCGCCTTATGGCGAGTCAGCTATGGTCATCCGACCCAGCACCCTCAGCTCTGCGGCAGCCAGGTCGTGTGGCGGCGCGATAGCGCCGACGTTCTCTTCCAGGAATACCCCCGTGGCCACGGGGGCGATTGCCTCTATCTCGACGGTCCCGCCCGGCTACTCCAACCGGGCGCTGACCGGCTGCGCCGCGGCCTCGATGGACCATTCCCGAAAATCGATTTCGATCTGGTCCGTAACCTCGCCAGCGAGGGCGCCACCGAATACACGGCCATGGCGTTGCCGTTCAGTTCGGGCCGCACCGGCTTCGTCTCATGGACATCGGACCGGCCTGGTGGTTTCGGTGCGAATGAGCTCGCGCTACTCGACCGCCTGCTACCGCTCATCGCTCTGCGCCTCGAACTCGAGGCGAGCTACAATCTGTCGAGCAACCTGATGGAGACCTACCTGGGCCGCGACGCCGCCCACCGGGTGCTTGCCGGCCAGATCGAACGTGGCAGCGGAACGCGGGTCCGCGCGGCCATCCTGCTCAGCGAGCTGCGCGGGTTCACCGCCATGAGTGAGCGACTGCCGTCCGAGGCGGTTATCGCCTATCTCGACAGCTACTTCGATGCAGTCGGACGCCAGGTAGCGCGTCATGGTGGTGAAATTCTCGAATTCATCGGTGACGGCGTGCTCGCCGCCTTCGACATCGACGACGAGAGCCACGGGGCGGCATGCTGCCAGGCGCTTCATGCGGCGATTGCCGTGCTGCATCCCATGGCGGCACTCAACCGCTGCGCCGCCGAACCGCTGGACGTGGTCGTCGCCCTTCACCTGGGGAATGTGTTCTACGGCAACATCGGCGCCGCCGACCGCCTCGACTTCACGGTGATCGGGCCGACGGTCAACGAGTCGTCGCGCATCGAAGGGCTGTGCAAGGCGCTCGATCGGCCGCTGCTGACCTCGGCCAGCTTCGCCGAAAGCTGCACCTGCGAGCCCCTGGTCTCGCTTGGCCACCATGCTCTCAGAGGTGTCCCCGAGCCCCGGGAAATTTTCACTCTGCCGCCGGACAGGCTGCCGGCCCCCGGGGCGTATCGAGCTGATCTCGAACCTGCTTCCGGTTAAGACTTTAAGCGGGCATTTGTCGGAAAGAGCCTGGTCGCCACTGGCGAGAGAACACGCAGTTAAGTCGAACTGTCGTGCAGTTTCTACATTCGGCTGATCGGGCCTAGGTTGTGGTATCCTGAACGCCGTGTTTGCGTAATTTCTCCAGCGCAATATGGCTGCGGGAGCCGGTCTTGCAAACAAGCAGGCTCTTCATCTTTCGGAATTCTTCCACATTGTCGTCGAGGTCTTCGAGCGGCAGATTGACGGTGTTCTCCACCATATCGGCGGCGTATTTGTTCTGGCTACGCACGTCAACCACGACAGCACCGTCGCCCAGCAACTGACGCGCCTAATTAGGCTCAGGACTCATTGATTGATCCAGAAGATGACGATATCAGC
>CAZYDR010000128.1:0-9737 GCA_964645285.1 uncultured Alphaproteobacteria bacterium | reverse complement strand
ACGCCGGCTCCATGTTCCACTTCCAGTTCCAGCGCGGCGCCGTCGAGCGCGCCCGGGACATCAGCAGCGAACACCGCGACGCCGAGAACGACTTTTACCTCCACGTGCTGGGCCGCGACGTCATCGTGCCGCCGCTGCATCTGTTCTTCATTTCCGAGGCCCACAGCGCCGCCGACGTCGATACCATTATCAACGCCTTCAAGGACTCCCTGCTCGACGTCCGTGCCGACGGGTTGTTGTAGGGCGAGCGTTCCTAGTGTCGCGCCGCCGGGCGCTCCGACAGGAGTTTTTGCAACCGGGGTACGGCATGACTGAAGAAACCTTTGTACGACTCGCATAGATGGTTGCGTTTGGCTCCGGCCATGCCGTCATCGATCAGCCGGTGTTTGGGGCAGCCGCCATTGCAGAACGGCTTCCATCGGCATGTCAGGCAGTCGCCGGCGAGATTTGCCTTCGCGGCGCCGAATGAGAACAGCTCCGGCGACCCGACCAACGCGGCCAGGGATTCGTCGCCGAGTTTGCCGATCAGGTATTCCGGCTCGACGAAGTGGTCGCAGGCATAGACTGAGCCGTCGACCTCCATTATCGGCGCCCGTCCGCAGGACTTGGCGAATACGCAGAGCAGACTTTCCATGCCGTACAGGGTCGCGATCGCCGTTTCGAAGGATTGCACGAATACGCGACCCATATCGCCGTCGGACCAGACATCGAAGACGTCATTGAGGAAGGTCGCGTAGCCGCCGGCGGGAACGCTCTCCGGCGACATTTCTCCGGTCTCTTCACCCCTGGTCTCGACAATGGGTATGAACTGCATGTGGCGCAGTCCGATGCGCCTGAAAAACCGGTATATCTGGGCGCCGCGCCGCCAGTTAAGTGCATGAACCACACACATGGCGTTGACCTCAACACCGGCGCCGAGCAGCATATCGAGAGAGCGCCGAACCCGCCTGAAGGTGGGGCGTCCCCGGATGTCGCGGCGATAGCGGTCATGGATGGCCTGGGGCCCGTCGATACTGAGGCCGACGAGAACGTCATGATCGCGAAACAATTTGACCCAGTCCCGGTCAAGCAGTCCGCCATGGGTCTGAAAGGCGTTCAGGATTGATTTTCCCGGCGGGCAATAACGCTGCTGCAGGGCAAAGGCATGCTCGAAAAACTCTAGGCCGGCCAGGGACGGCTCGCCGCCCTGCCAGATGAATTGAACTGTTTCCGTTGGCGTAATTTCAATATGCTCGCGGATGTACCGCTCGATCAACGCAGGGGATATCCGCATGCGTTGGCCGCGCTTCATCCATTCGATCTTGTCGGTGTAAAAGCAATACGTACAGCGCTGGTCACAAACAGGACCAACCGGTTTTATAATCAGGCTATAGGGAGAAACCATGAATTTTTTGAGCTTGTTCTGATTGTTTTGAATATAAGTGAAAACCGGAGACCGCTGATGCCAGAAAAACAACAACAGCCAAACTTTCTTCTCATCATGGCCGATTTCATGGGGGCCAAGCCCATGCCCTTGTACGGTGGCAACTTGGTGCGCGTTCCCAACATCGAGGCCCTGGCCAAGGACGGCGTTGTCTTCGAGACGGCCTATTCAAACTCGCCGATTTGCGTCCCGTCGCGCGCCTCGATGATGACGGGAAAACTGCCCAGCAAAATGGGCGTGTTCGATAATGGCGCCGAGCTGCCGTCAAGCGTACCCACAATCGCGCATTATCTGCGGACCAGGGGGTATGCGACCTGTCTCTCGGGCAAAATGCATTTCATCGGCGCCGATCAGCTCCACGGCTTCGAGGAACGGATCACAAGCGACGTCGTTCCGGCCGATTACGGTTGGATGCCGGTCTCGAAGGACAATGAACTGACCTGGAAGGATGCCGCGTTGGAAGAGTGGCCCAACATGAAGCCGGTGATCGGGGCCGGCACATGTATCCGGTCATTGGGCATGGACTTCGATGACGAAGTCGCCTTTCAGGCGGTGCGAAAAATCCACGACTACGCCCGCGATCTCGAGGAGACACCGTTCTTCCTGACCGCGTCATTCATCGAGCCCCATGAACCCTATGCCACCACCCAGGCCTTTTGGGACCGTTTCGATCACCATGCGATCCCGGCGCCGACGGTGCCCTTTATTCCCTACCAACAGCAGGACGCCCACAGCCGTCGCCTCTACGACCTTTCCAAGGTCGGCGATGAAGACGTCACCGACGAGCATATTCGCAATGCGCGGCATGCCTATTGCGGCATGATGAGCAATATCGACGATAAGATCGGCGCCTTGCGGCGCGCCCTCGAAGACACCGGGCTTTTGGACAACACCGTCATAATCATCACCGCCGACCACGGCGGCATGTTGGGCGAGCGCGGATTGTGGGGAATTCTCAATTTCTATGAATGGGCCAGCCGCGTTCCCCTGATTGTCCATGCGCCAGCGCATCTAGCGCCGCGCCGTGTCGACGGCGTGGTTTCCCTGGTCGATCTGCTGCCGACCGTGCTGGAACTGGCCGGCGGCGATCCCGCGAACGATATCGTCCATCCCATTGACGGTGTCAGCCTGGCGCCGCTGATGGCGGGCGAAACGGAAGCAACGCCGCGCACCGTTCTGGCTGAGTTTTGCGCCGAGCAAGCCGAAACGCCCTGTCTGATGATCCGGCGCGGCGCCCACAAGTACGTATTTTGCGCCGATGATCCGCCTTTGTTGTTCGATCTGGATCAAGACCCCGATGAACTCGATAATCTGGCCGCGGACCCGAATTGCGAAAAGACCCTCGACGACTTCAAGAACGACGTCATGCGCCTCTGGGACCCCGAGGCGATGACAGCGGAAATCGCCGATAGCCGCCAGCGCCGTGAGTTCATTTTCGAGGCGCACACGAAGGGGAAAAGCCCGGCCTGGGACTACGTCGTGGACAGCAATCCGCCGGGCCGCTACCAGCGCAGCCACGTAGAGCCATGGCAGACGACCGAACACAGGGCACTCATGCGCCATAAACGAAAATGAACCCGTAAATCGCAGGCCAACTGGAAGCGGAAACCACAAGTCATGGCGCAACAAAGACCCAATATCCTGTTCATCATGGCCGACCAACTGGCGGCGCAGTCGCTGCCGGTCTACGGCCACAAGGTGGTCAAGGCGCCGCATATCGCCGCCCTGGCGGACCGTGGGGTGACTTTCGACAGCGCCTACTGCAATAACCCGATCTGCGCGCCGTCGCGGTTCTCCATGTTGTCGGGACAACTGTCGTCACGCATCGGCGCTTACGACAACGCGGCCGAATTTCCCGCCTCGATCCCGACCTACGTCCACCATCTGCGCCATATGGACTATCACACCTGCCTTGCGGGCAAGATGCATTTTGTCGGCCCGGATCAGCTCCATGGCTTCGAGGAACGCATCACCCAGGATATCTATCCGACAAGCTTCGGCTGGACGGCGCTGTGGGATTTAGAGGAAGGCGGCGGGCCCGGCAATTTCGCCGACTGGCCGAACCTCGACACGGTGACCGAGGCTGGGGTTTTCGAGCGCTCCCTGGAAATGGACTTCGATGATGAAGTCCTGTTCCAAGCCAAGCGGCGGCTCTACGACTATGCCCGCGACGATAAGGAGCAGCCGTTTTTCCTGACGGTGTCGTTCATTCAGCCCCATGACCCCTACTGCACGTCCCAGCGCCTTTGGGATCGCTATGATCATGACGAGATCGATCTGCCGCCGGTGCCGGCCATGGCGCCCGATGACATGGACCCCCATTCACGGCGGCTTTATTACGCCTCCGGGGCCGACAAGTCGGCGATCACGGACGAGCACGTGCGTAATGCCCGCCATGCCTATTACGGCATGGTCAGTGACGTCGACGATCACATCGGCGAGCTTATGGATGTGCTGAAGGAGACCGGCCAGCTCGACAACACCATCATTATCCTGACGGCTGATCATGGCGACATGCTGGGCGAGCGCGGCATGTGGTTCAAGATGACGTTCTATGAGCGCTCCGTTCGGGTGCCGCTGATTATTGCGGGTCCCGGCATGCCCGCCGGAAAAAGGGTTGGCGAAAACGTATCTCTGCTCGATATTTTTCCGACCTTCGTGGAGCTGGCCGGCGACGGAATGGCCGAGACCCCGGTCGACCCGATTGATGGCCACAGCCTGACCGGCCTGTTGACCGGCCATAACCCGGCGTGGGACGATACGGTCTATGGCGAATACACCGGAGATGGCGCCATCGCGCCGTGTTTCATGGTCCGGCGCGGCGACTACAAATACATTCACTGCGACAAGGATCCGGCGCAGCTTTTCAGTCTGAATGACGATCCGCTTGAATTGAACAACCTTATTGGGCGGTCGGAGGTTGCCACGATCGAGCAGGCGTTCGCCGCCGACGTCGCGAACAAGTGGAACTCGGCTCAAATAACCCAAGACGCCCTGGCAAGTCAGCGCCGCCGTGTATTCGTCGACCGGGCGCTGTCGAAGGGCGTGGTTCCAAGCTGGCAGCACAACGTTCATCAGAAGCCCGAGGCATCCCGTTACATGGGCGATTACGACCCCTGGTTCGATACCGAGCAGCGCGCCCTGTTACGTCCGAAAAAGGGAGATTGACCATGGGCCGCCTGTTCCCCAAGCACGGCCGACCCTGGGACGAGCTGGCCCCGGAGATGGAAGCGGCCAAGGCCGACGACATGCCGTGGCATTCGGGGCGCGCCCACAAGACCGCGTTCCACGCCAGCGACGAGGTGCTGGCGGTGGTCAAGGAAGCGTACTCGATGTTCCTCACCGAGAACGCGCTCTACCCCAGCGGCTTCAAGAGCCTGGGCCGCTTCGAGCAGGAAATTCTCCGGATGGCCGCCGACATCCTCGGCGGCGGACCCGAGACCGCGGGCATCTGCACCAGCGGCGGCACCGAGAGCAATATCGTCGCCGTCAAGGCCGCGCGGGACCATGCCCGCGTCCACCGACCCCAGGCGAGGCGGCCGGAAATCCTGCTCGGCCGCAACGCCCATCCGTCGTTCAACAAGGCCGCCGACTTCATGGGCCTGGACGTGGTTCGCACGCCTCTGGGCGACGACCTCCGGGCCGACCCCCAGGCCATTGCCGGAGCGGTCAACGACAATACCATCATGATCGTCGGCTCGGCCCCGGCCTGGCCCTACGGCATCATCGATCCCATCGCCGAGCTGGCGGACATCGCCAGGGACCACGGCCTGTGGTGCCACGTGGATTCCTGCGTCGGCGGCTTCATCGCCCCCTTCGTGCGCAAGCTCGGCTATGACATGCCCGACTTCGATCTCTCGGTGGCCGGGGTCTGGTCGATCTCGGCGGATCTGCACAAATACGGCTACGCCGCCAAGAACATTTCCACTTTGCTGTTTCGCGATCCGGGCCTGCGCGACATCGTCGGCTTTCAGTTCGACGACTGGCCTTCGGGGCGCTACGCCACCTACACGGTCTCCGGTTCGCGCACCGGCGGCGCATTGGCCGGGGCCTGGGCGGTACTCAATCACCTGGGCGAGGACGGTTATCTCGACTTCGCCCGGCAATCGATGGACGCGCTCGACCGTCTCAAGGCCGGCATCGAAGCCATGGACGGGCTCCATATCTGGGGCCGGCCCCACGCCACCCTGGCGGCCTACGGCTCCACGGTCCACGACATCCTGGCCGTCGCCGAGGCCATGGAGCGGCGTGGTTGGATCGTCAACCGGCTCAAGGAACCATCGGCCATCCAGCTGGTTATCAACCCGATCCACGCGCCCCTGGTCGATGAGTATCTGGCCGATCTCGCCGAGTCACTCGACGAGGTCGTGCGCGGCCACAACCGGGCCGTCAATCGGGATGTATCCTACGCCGAGTAGGGTCCTTAGACCCTCAAATCTCTTTGCCCTTGAAGCGGCAGAATTCACGCACGGTACAGGCCGGGCAATTGGGCTTGCGGGCGGTGCAGACGTAGCGGCCATGGAGGATGAGCCAGTGGTGGGCGTGCTGCTTCCAGGCGTCGGGGACGATCTTGGTGAGCTTGTCCTCGACCGCGTTGGCGGTCTTGGCGGGCGCCAGGCCGGTGCGGTTGGAGACCCGAAAAACATGGGTGTCGACGGCGATGGTGGCCTCGCCGAAAGCGGCGTTGAGGACGACGCTGGCGGTCTTGCGCCCGACGCCCGGCAGCGCCTCGAGGGCCGCGCGCCCGGACGGCACCTCGCCGCCATGCTGGTCGAGCAGCATCTGGCTCAGCTTGATGACGTTCTTGGCCTTGGTATTGAACAGGCCGATAGTACGGATGTAGCCGCGCAACGCTTCTTCGCCGAGGTCAACCATGGCCTGGGGATTGTCGGCGACCTTGTAGAGCGGCCCGGTGGCCTTGTTGACCGAGACGTCGGTGGCCTGGGCCGACAGCACCACGGCAACCAGCAGGATGTAGGGCGTGAAGTACTCAAGCTCGGTCTCGGGGGCCGGATTGACCTTGGCCAGGCGGCGGAAGAATTCGTCAATATCGTTGCGTTTCATGGTTCGAGACCATAGCGGCGAGGGACGAATTGGACAACGGGCGGCTTTACGCGGACAGGGAAGCCACCCTATCCTGCGGCCATGAGCGAGAGCCCCAAAGACAACCCGGACCCATGGCCAAAACCCCTGGCCTTCGACGCGGTGCTGACGGCGCACCGGTCGCTGTCGCGCCATGGCTTTTTGCTTCTCATGGCCTTGTTAGGCGGCGTTTGCGGCGCCCTGGGGTTCGCCTTCTTGCTTATGGGGGCATGGCCGGTGGCCGGTTTTCTTGGCCTCGACGTGGTCCTGGTCTGGGCTGCGTTTCGCCTCAGCTACCGGGCCGGGCGGTTGACCGAACGCCTGGGGTTGTCCGAAGACAGTCTGACCGTGCGCCGCATTCATCCCTCGGGCCGCGAGCGCCGGTGGTCTTTCCAGCCCCACTGGCTGCGGGTCGAGATCGACGAACGACCGGGCGCCAACAACCAGCTTGTTCTCACCTCCCACGGCCGCCGCCTGACCGTCGGGTCTTTCCTCTCCGTTCCCGAGCGCCGCGATGTAGCCGAAGCCCTGAGCGGCGCGCTGCGACGTCTGCGCTGCCTGCCCGCAGCCATCTAGAACTACACCCGTCACCCCACCGACGCTCATGCCGATGTCCCCGCGCGCCGTCAACCTCGCCCTGCTGTTCGCCCTGTCTTTGATCTGGGGCAGCTCGTACATGCTGATCAAACTGGGTCTCGAGACCGTGCCGCCGGTCACCGTGGCGGCGGTGCGTATCACGTTCGGCGCCCTGGCCTTGCTCCTGGTCATACAGCTGCGCGGCCACCGCGTGCCCGCGCTGGGCCGGGCCTGGGTACCTTTCGTGATCATGGCCGTCTCGGGCAGCGCCCTGCCGTTCTCACTGATCGCCTGGGGCGAAACCCATATAACCAGCAGCTTGACGACTATTCTTCTTGGCGTGGTACCGGTATCGACCGCGCTGCTGGCGCATTTCTTCACACCCGACGAGCGCTTCACCCGTGACAAGCTGGCCGGTCTCGCCGCCGGTTTCGTCGGCTTGCTGGTGCTGATCGGTCCCGACGCCGTGGCCGGGCTAGGGCACGAGTTGATGGGTCAGCTCGCCATCATCTGCGCGGCGTTGAGCTATGCCGTTTCCATGATCTATGCCCGAGGCATGCGGCAGGTTCCGCCGCTGGTCAACAGCGCCTGCACCATGACCGCGGCGGCGTTTATCATTATCCCGTTCAGCCTCGTCCTGGATGCCCCCTGGCGGCTTGCGCCATCGCTCACCTCGATGACCGCCCTGGCCGTGCTCGGCGTGTTTGGCACCGGACTGGCGGCGCTGATTTTCTTTCGTCTGATCGCCCAGGCCGGCGCAACCTTCACGTCGATGCTCAACTACCTGATTCCCCTGGTCGGGATCATGTGGGGTGCGCTCTTGCTCGGTGAGCAAGTACCGCCCAGCGCCTTTCTCGGCCTCGCCCTGATCCTCGCGGGCGTCGCCTTGGTCAACCGCCCAACAAAGCCGGTGGTGAGCGACTAAAGCCCCAACACGTCGATCATCGAGTAAAGGCCGGGGGGCTTGCCGCGGGCCCACAGGGTGGCGCGCAGCGCGCCCCGAGAGTAGATGCGCCGGTCGGTGGCCCGGTGGGTCAGTTCGATGCGTTCGCCGTCGGCGGCGAAGGTGACGCTGTGCTCACCAACCACATCGCCGCCACGCAACACGCCGAAGCCGATATTGCCGCGCTGGCGTGCCCCGGTCATGCCGTCGCGGCCCCGCGCCGAGACATCGTCAAGCTCAACGCCCCGGCCCGCCGCGGCTGCCCGGCCCAGGCCGAGGGCCGTACCGGATGGAGCATCGACCTTATGGCGGTGATGAATTTCGAAAATCTCGATGTCGTAGTCGTCGTCGAGCGCCGCCGCGACCTTTGTCGTCAGACCCATGAGCAGGTTGACGCCGAGGCTCATGTTGGGCGCCCAGACGATAGCCGTGCGCTCGGCGGCGGCGGCCAGCGCAGCCTCCTGGAAGCCGTCGAGGCCGGTGGTGCCGATAACGTGGATCACCCCGGCCTGGGCCGCCATGGCCGCATGGTCGACCGTGGCGTTGGGACCGGTGAACTCGATCACCGCATCACAGTCCGCGAACAGGGCCGGGGAATCGTCGCCGACAACAATGCCGGCCTCGGGCAAGCCAGCCAGGACGCCAGCGTCGTGGCCCAGGGCACCGCTGCCGGGACCATCGATAGCGCCGGCCAGTTGAA
Organism: uncultured Alphaproteobacteria bacterium; assembly: GCA_964645285.1. Lineage (GTDB taxonomy): Bacteria > Pseudomonadota > Alphaproteobacteria > JAAXGF01 > JAAXGF01 > JAYZAP01. The sequence goes on along the minus strand of CAZYDR010000128.1, from coordinate 1,013 downwards.
CCCCATCGTGGCCCAACACTTCGGCAACCAGCATGCGCCCCATGCGCCCGCCGGCCCCGATAATGCCGATATTCATGTCAGTCATGTGCTGCGCCCCTGTGCCATCGTCAGACGGCTTGTTTTACCTCGGGCGCGCCATTCGCGCTACTGGCGCGGCCTTATCGTCTTCAGGCCGGCCCACTCCCCGTCCCAGCCACCCAAGGAATCATACGCTGTGGGTGGCTGGGAGGGGGAGTGGGCCGGCTAGGGTCCGAGACAAACAAAGTTCCGGCGCTACTCGCGCAGATCGTCCCATAGTTCTTTGACCTTGTCGAAGAAGCCGGCCGACTGGGGGTTGGTCTTGTCACCGCCGATGCTCTCGAACTCGCGCAGCAGCTCTTTCTGCTTTTTGCTCAGGTTGACCGGCGTCTCGACCTGGGCGTGAATATACATGTCGCCCCGGTTGGTGCTGCGCATGACGCTCATGCCCTTGCCCTTAAGGCGGAACTGATGGCCGGTCTGGACCCCGGCCGGGATCGTCACCCGGGCCTTGCCGCCGTCGATGGTCGGCACTTCGATGGCGCCGCCGAGCGCCGCCGCGGTCACCGTGATGGGAACCTGGCAATGGATATTGGCGCCGTCGCGCTGGAACAGGCGGTGGGAAGAGACCGACAAAAAGATATAGAGATCGCCCGACGGCGCGCCGCGCACGCCGGCCTCGCCTTCGCCCGAGAGGCGAATGCGGGTGCCCTCCTCGACACCGGCGGGAATGTTGACCGACAAGGTCTTCTCGCGGTGGACCCGGCCATTACCTCGGCAGGACTCGCACGGGTTGGAGATCACCTTGCCGGCGCCCTGACAGGTGGCGCAGGTGCGCTCGATGGTGAAGAATCCCTGCTGGGCGCGGACCTTGCCGGCGCCGCCGCAGGTCGGGCAGGCGGTCGGTTCGGCGCCGCCGGCCACGCCACCGCCACCGCAATCGTCGCACACCACCGAGGTGGGGACGCGGATTTTGGTGTTCTTGCCGTGGTACG
>CAZYDR010000127.1:0-9954 GCA_964645285.1 uncultured Alphaproteobacteria bacterium | reverse complement strand
CATTGACTTGTATCAATCGTGCGAGCGCAGGCAAATAGGGATCGAAAATCTTAAACGAATCGCCTAAGTTCACCAACCTAATGCGATAATTGCAGTATCGAAAAATGACCGACAGCACCGTGACCATGCGCGACATCTACCGCGCCCGCCGGATGATCAGCCCCCTGGTGCAGCGCACGCCGCTGGTGCCGTCGCCGGCCCTGTCGGCGCTGACCGGTATGGCGGTGCATCTCAAGCTCGAAACCATGCAGGATACCGGCTCCTTCAAGATCAGAGGCGCCACCTACAAGCTCATGAGTCTGAGTAAAGCCGAACGCGGGCGCGGCGTGGTCACGGTGTCGACCGGCAATCATGGCCGCGCCGTGGCCACCGCCGCCAGACGCCTTGGGGTCAATGCCGTCATCTGCATGTCGAACCTGGTGCCCGACAACAAGGTGGCGTCGATCCGTGAGCTTGGCTCCGATGTGCGCATCATCGGACGCCGCCAGGACGAAGCCGAGGTCGAGGCCGACCGGCTGGTCGCCGAAGAGGGCATGGTCATGGTCTCGCCGTTCGACGATCCCCATGTGATCGCCGGCCAGGGCACCATTGGCATCGAATTGCTCGAGGATCTGCCTGAGGTCGACACGGTGCTGGTGCCGTTGTCCGGCGGCGGCCTCATCGGCGGCATCGCCCTGGCCATCACGACGGCGGCGCCCGACGCGCGGATCATCGGCGTCTCCATGGATCAGGGGCCGGCCATGATCGAAAGCCAGCACGCTGGCAAGCCTGTGCCGGTGGAGGAAATGCCCAGCCTAGCCGACTGCCTGGGCGGCGGCATCGGTGAGAACAACCACTACACCTTCAATCTGGTCCGCGATTACGTGGACGACCTGCTGGTGGTCAGCGAGGCGCAGATTGCCGGCGCCATGGCTCACGTCTTTCACCAGGAACGCCTGGTCGCCGAGGGCGGCGCCGTGGTCGGCATCGCTGCCCTGCTGAACGGCCTGGCCAGCAATCTTGGCGGCAACGTCGCGGTGGTGATCAGCGGCCACAACGTGGACATGAACAAATTCGCCCGAATCGTCGGCGAAAAAGGAGAGAGCTAGGTATGGAACGGCTCAAGAGGATCAGGAATGGCGAGCGGGTAACGCCGACGTTCTCGCCGGCGGAAATGAACCGCCGGCTCGATAGTCTGCGCGCTCATATGGCGGCAGCCGATATGGACGGGACGCTGTTCACGTCATATCACAACATCAATTATTTCAGCGACTTCCTCTACTGTTCCTTCGGTCGCGCCTACGGTCTTGTCGTCACCGGTGATGACGCCACCACCATCACGGCCAATATTGACGGCGGCCAGCCGGGCCGCCGTACCTTCGGCGATAATCTGACCTACACCGACTGGCAGCGTGACAACTACATTCACGCGGTTCAGCAACTGGCGCCCACGCGGGGCCGCATCGGTATCGAATACGACCACCTTACGCTGCAGAATATGGACCGGCTCAAGGCCGCCCTGCCCGGCGTCGAGTTCGTTGACATCGCCGCGCCCATGATGCACCAGCGCATGGTCAAGTCGGACGAGGAGATCGCCGTCATCAAGGATGGCGCCCGCACCGCCGACATCGGTGGCGCCGCCTGCGCCGAAGCCATCGCGTCAGGGGTCGGCGAGCACGAGGTGGCGCTCCATTCGACCCAGGCCATGGTGCGCGAGATTGCCCGGCTCTATCCCCACGGTGAGCTCATGGACACCTGGACCTGGTTCCAGTCAGGCATCAATACCGACGGCGCCCACAATCCGGTGACGTCTAGAGCGATCGAGAGCGGCGACATCCTCAGCCTCAACTGCTTTCCCATGATCGCCGGCTACTACACGGCCCTGGAACGCACCCTGTTTTGCGAAAGCGCCAGCGCCCGCCATCTGGCGCTATGGGAGATCAACTGCCAGGTCCACCGCCGCGGCCTCGAGCTGATCCGCCCCGGCGCCCGCTGCTGTGACATCGCCACCGAGCTCAACGAGATCTACGCCAGCCACGGCCTGCTGGAAAACCGCACCTTCGGCTACGGCCATTCCTTCGGCGTGCTGTGCCACTACTACGGCCGCGAGGCCGGGCTCGAGCTGCGCGAGGACATCGAGACCGTACTGGAGCCCAACATGGTGATCTCCATGGAACCCATGATCATGGTTCCCGAGGGCCAACCCGGCGCCGGCGGCTACCGCGAACACGATATTCTGGTGGTCACCGAAGACGGCGCCGACAACATCACCGCGTTTCCGTTTGGGCCCGAGCACAACATCATCAAAAACTGATTGCCGACATGACCCATTAACGGCCATCTTGGAACGCTGTTCCGGTGGGAGAGAAAACGCCATGCTCTTGATTGAATGTCCGTGGTGCGGACCGCGCCAGGAGACCGAGTTTTCCTGCGGCGGCGAAGCCCATGTATCGCGGCCCGAAACGCCCGAGGCGACCAGCGATGCCGAGTGGGCCGACTATCTGTTCATGCACGCCAATACCAAGGGGCCCTACCGGGAGCGCTGGCATCATGGGGCCGGCTGTCGCCGTTGGTTCAATGTGGAGCGCGACACCGCGACCAACACCGTCATCGTGGTGTATCGACCGGGCGAACAGCCGCCGGCGGGGAATTAGGAAAAGACCATGGGCAGCCTGTCGCAAGCCCGCGCCGCGGAACTTCAACGCCGCATGGCGGATGACGGCATTGACCTGTTGCTGCTGACCGACCCGGATTCGATTTATTACGTCTCCGACTACTGGGGCGATCTCGGCGTCGAGTTCGGCCGGCCCTCGATCCTCGCCGTGCCCCGGGCCGGCGACCTCACCCTGATTACCGCCTATATGGAATCGGAAATGGCCGGGGCCATGACCTGGGTATCCGACATCCGTCCCTACAAGGACGGCGAAGGCGGCGAATGGGCCGATCCCCTGGGCGACCTCATTGCCGGCCGCGACGGGTTGACCATCGCGGTCGAGCGCTACCAGATCCCGGCCATGGTGTCGGAGTACCTGCGCGAGACCCTGGGCCGAGCCGACTTCACCGACGGCACCGACGTATTGTCCGACATGCGCATGATCAAGAGCCCACACGAGATCGAGATGATCCGTCAGGCCGGCCGGGTGGCGGTGGCCATGGGCCAAGCAGGGCGCGACGCCATCGGCGAAGGCGTGCCCGAGTACGAGGTCTCGTTAGCCTGCATCGCCGGCGGCACCCGCATGGCGGCGGAGATTATCGGCTCCGAGGATGCGGCGTCACTTATGTCGCCTATGATCCATAACCTCCAGGTGCTCAATTCCGGTCACTTCACGTCCATGACTCACATGCACCCGACCGTGCGCAAGCTTGAGCGCTTCGACCCGATCTATCTGTGCTTTTGCCCGATCGCCCACTTCAAGCAGTTCAAGCTCGGCTTCGACCGGGAATATTTCGTCGGCGACGTCCGCGACGACCAGGCCAAACTCTACGAGACCACCCTCGCCGCCCAGCGCGCCAGCATCGACGCCATGCGTCCCGGCGTCACCGCCGAGGAAGTCCACCGGGCGTCCGAAGCGGTCTATCTGGATAACGATCTCGGAATGTCGTATCGCACCGGCCGGGCCATCGGTTATTCGGCCCTGGAAAAGCCGCAACTCAAGCATGGCGACAAGACCGTACTGCAGCCCGGCATGGCCTTTGCGGTTGATGGCGGCATCACCATCCCCGGTGAGTTCGGCGCCCGGGTCGGCGACACCATTCTGGTGACCGAGACCGGCGCCGAATGCATCACCGAATTTCCCCGCGACCTCATGGTTCTGTAGGCGTTTAGTCATGCGTTATTCCATCTTCAATCTCGCCCGCCAGGCTGCCGACTATCATGAGAACTGGCCCGAGGCATGGCGTAGTCCCGAGCCTCGGGGGTCCTACGACGTGGTCATCGTCGGCGGTGGCGGCCACGGCCTCGCCACGGCCTACTACCTGGCCAAGGAGCACGGCATCACCAACGTGGCGGTGCTGGAGAAGGGTTATATCGGCGGCGGCAACACCGGGCGCAACACCGCCATTATTCGCGCCGATTACCTGACCCAGGAAGCCCAGGCGCTGTTCGGCCTGTCGCTCAAGCTCTACGAGGGGCTGTCCCACGACCTCAACTTCAACATCATGTTGAGCCAGCGCGGCATGCTTAAACTGGCCCATTCGCGGTCCGACCTGCGTTCCATGCAACGGCGCAACAACGGCATCAATCTCAGCGGCCATGCCTCCGAGATGATCGGGATCGAGCGCATCCGAGAGCTGGTGCCCTTCGCTAATTTCTCACCGACCGCGCGCCACCCCATCCTTGGCGGCATCTTCCAGTCGACCGCCGGCATCGCGCGCCACGATGCTGTAGCCTGGGGCTACGCCCGGGCCGCCGACCAGCGCGGCATCCATATCATCCAGAACTGCGAAGTTACCGCCATCCGCACCACCGGCGGCCATGTCGAGGCGGTGGAAACCACGCGCGGCACCATCCGGGCCAAGAAGGTCGCCCTGGTCGGGGCCGGCCATTCCGGCGTGCTGGCGGCCATGGCCGGGCTGCGCCTGCCGGTCAGTACCCGTCCCTTGCAGGCTTTCGTCTCCGAACCCATGAAACCGATCCTCAATACGGTGGTCTCGTCGGCGGCGGTGCTCTGTTATGTCAGCCAGTCGGACAAGGGCGAGCTGGTCGCCGGTGGCGACCTCGACGGCTATAATTCCTATATCCAGAGCGGCAGCCTGACTCGCATCAAGAACACCGTCGCCAACCTGGTCGAGCTCTACCCGATCTTCAGCCGGCTCAAGATGATGCGCCAATGGGCCGGGCTCATCGACTACACCTCGGACGACTGCCCAATCATCGGCAAGCTGCCGGTGGGCGGCTTGTTCATCGATTGCGGCTGGGGTACCGGCGGCTTCAAGGGCACGCCGGGGTCCGGCTTCGTCTGTGCCCACACCATTGCCCATGACGAGCCCCATCCCCTTGCCGCGCCCTTCGCTCTGTCCCGTTTCGAGTCCGGGCAGCTGGTCGACGAGGGATTATCGGCCGGAGGCTTTTCCCATTGAGCCCGCAACCGTTCAGATCGCCCGACGGCGGCCGTATCGACCGGAGCAAGACTCTCGAGTTTACCTTCAACGGGCGGCGCTATGAAGGCCATGCCGGCGACACCCTGGCTTCGGCCCTGCTGACCAACGGCGTTCGGCTGGTAGGGCGCAGCTTCAAGTATCACCGCCCGCGCGGCATCCTGAGCGCCGGCGCCGACGATCCCAACAGTTGGGTCCAGATCGGCGAAGAGGCGCGCGAGGTCCCCAACGTTCCCGCCACCACGGCGGAACTTCACGATGGTCTGGTGGCGCGCAGCAGCAATTGCTGGCCCTCCCTCGGTTTCGACCTGGGCGCCGTCAATGATCGCTTGTCGAAACTGTTCCCTGCCGGCTTCTACTACAAGACCTTCATGTCGCCGGGTTTCCTGTGGCCAGCCTACGAGTGGGTCATTCGCCATGTCGCCGGGGTTGGCACCACGCCGGAAAGCCCCGACCCGGACCGCTACGACGAACGCCACGCCCATTGCGACGTGCTGGTGGTCGGCGCCGGACCCGCCGGCCTGAGCGCCGTTCTGGCGGCGGGCCGCGCTGGCAAGCGGGTCATCCTGGCCGACGACGGACCCGAGGCCGGCGGCGGCCTGCTCGGCACCCGGAACGAGATTGCCGGGGCGCCGGCCCTGGACTGGGTAGCGGACGCCATGAGTGAACTCGCGGCCATGGACGACGTCACCGTGCTGCCGCGCACCACGGTATTCGGCTACTACGCCCATAACTATCTGGCGGCGCTGGAACGGGTATCCGACCATGGCGCTTACGTTCCGCGAGAACGCCTGTGGCAAATTCGCGCCGGCGAAGTCGTACTGGCCACGGGGGCCCAGGAACGGCCCCTGGTATTCGACGGCAATGACCGGCCCGGCGTCATGCTGGCCGGCGCGGCCCAGACCTATGTCAACCGCTACGGCGTGCGGCCGGGCAGCCGCGCCGTGGTCTTCACCAACAACGACAGCGCCTACGAAGCAGCCCTCGACCTGGCCGACGGCGGTATCGAAATAGCCGCTATCGTCGATGTTCGCACTGAGCCTGGCGGCGACCTTACCGACCGCGCCCGCAGCCGCGGTTTGGACGTGATCGCCGACCATGCGGTTGTCACCACCTCGGGTCGCAAGGCCCTAACCGAGGTCGAAATCGCGCCCCTCACCGGCGGGCCGTCCCGGCGCATTGCCTGCGACTTGCTTTGTGTCTCCGGCGGCTGGAGTCCCCTGGTTCATCTCCACTCCCAGTCGGGCGCCGCCGTCGCCTATGACCCGGTGCGCGCCTGTTTCCTACCCGGTGAGGCGGTTCAGGCCAGCCGCTCCATCGGCGCCGCCAATGGCTCTCTCAGCCTCGCTGATTGTCTCGGTGACGACGGGCCGGCGACCCCGGCGGCGCCCGATGAAGACCCCATCGAGCCGTTTTGGGCGGCACAGGAACGGGGCCGAGGGGCCAAGAGTTTCGTCGATCTGTTCGGCGACGTCACCGCCGTCGACGTCCGGCTGGCGGCGCACGAAGGCTACCGCTCGGTCGAGCATTTCAAGCGCTACACCACGGCCGGCATGGGCATCGACCAGGGCAAGACCGGCAACATCAACGCCCTCGCCCTGCTCGCCCGGGCGACCGGGCGCGACATGGACGAGACCGGCACAACCACCTTCCGGCCGCCCTACACGCCGGTGACCTTCGGCGCCTTGGCGGCCCGCACGTCGGGACCGCTCCTCGACGCCCTGCGGACCACACCTATGGACCCCTGGCATGACGGCCATGGCGCGGTATTCGAGAATTTCGGCATCTGGCGCCGGCCACGCTACTATACAACCAACGGCGCCACCGAGGCCGAGGCCATCCAGACGGAATGCCGGGCAGTGCGGGGCGGCCTCGGCATGCTCGATGCTTCGACCCTGGGTAAGATCGATATCCAGGGGCCGGACGCCGCCGAGTTCCTCAACCGGGTCTACACCAACCGCTGGGATACCCTAGCGGTCGGTCGCTGCCGCTACGGCGTCATGCTCCACGAAGACGGCATGGTGTTCGACGACGGCGTCACCGCACGGCTTGGCGAGCACCACTACGTCATGTCGACCACCACCGGCGGCGCGGCCGGCGTCTTCCACTGGCTCGACGACCTGCTACAGACTGACTGGCCGGCGCTTGAGGTCTATCTGACGTCGGTCACTACCCAGTGGGTCACGGTCGCCCTGGCAGGGCCAAAATCGCGGCAACTACTGACCGAGGTCTGCCAAGACATCGACCTAAGCCCGGAGGCGTTTCCCTTCATGGCCATCCGCGAGGGCACGGTGGCGGGCATTCCGGCGCGGGTCTATTCAATCAGTTTTACCGGCGAGCTGTCGTTCGAGGTCAACGTCCCGGCAAGCTATGGCGACACCTTGTGGCAGGCTCTGTATTTGACCGGCCAAAAACACGGCATCATCTCCTTCGGCGTCGAAGCCCAGGACGTGCTCCGCACCGAAAAAGGCCACTTCATCGTCGGTCGCGACACCGACGGCACGGTGACTCCCCGCGACCTGGGCCTCGAATGGTTGATCAGTAAGAAGAAGGGCGACTTCCTCGGCAAGCGGGGGCTGGAGCGCGAGGACATCGTGCGCGATGGTCGCCCCCAGTTTGTCGGGCTGCTGGCCGAAAATGCCGATGTGGTGTTACCCGAGGGCGGCCAGATCATCACCGGACCGGCCACTGTTATGCCGGTGCCGACCGCCGGCTACGTCACCTCCAGCCATATGAGCCCGACCCTCGGCCGCTCTATCGCCCTTGCCTTGCTCGATGGCGGTCACAACCGCATGGACGAGACGGTTACCGTGTGGGACCAGGGGAAGACCTACAAAGTGACGGTTGCCAGCAACCACTTCTACGATCCCGAAAACAGCCGGATGAAGCTGTGATGTCCGACGGCGCGGCGGCGTTCCGGAAACTTGACGAACTGCCCCGTGCGCGCCTCGCCCACTTGCCGACGCCGATTGAGGCAATGCCGAACCTGGCGGCGGCGCTCGGTGGCGACATACGTCTCTATGTTAAGCGCGACGACTGCACCGGTCTGGCGTTCGGCGACAACAAGATCCGCCAGCTCGAGTTCTACATGGGCGAGGACGAGGCGGCCGATACCGATACCATCCTGATCACCGGCGCGGTGCAATCAAACTTCGTGCGCGCGGCGGTGACGGCGGCGCGCAAGCTCGGCATGGACTGCCATATCCAACTTGAAGAGCGCGTGCCGAGGAACGATGTCACTTATCACCAGTCGGGCAACGTGCTGATCGACAAATTGCTCGGCGCAACCCTCTATTCCTATCCCGAGGGCGAGGACGAGACCGGCGCCGACGCCCGGATCGGCGAGATTGCCGCCGGCCTCAAGCCGCCCCTACGTCATCCACCTGACGCCGGGACACGCCCCCCTAGGGGCGCTGGGCTATGTCGGCGCCGCCCGCGAGCTGGTTGCCCAGATGGCGGAAAGCGACCTGGCGTTGGACGAAATCGTCGTCGCCTCGGGCAGTGGCCATACCCACGGCGGCCTGTTGTTCGGCCTCCGGGCGTTGGGCTGCACGGTGCCGGTGACCGGGGTCTGCGTGCGCCGCGCCGCAGTTCGAGCGCATCTCGGCCCGGTGCCGCGAGATCGCCTCAATGCTCGGGGTCGAGCCGGTGGTCGATTACAGCGACATCCACCTGATCGACGATTTCCTAGCCCCCGGCTACGGGCAATTGAACGGCCCGACCAAGGACGCCATCGCCATGGCCGCCCAGCGGGAGGCGCTGATCCTCGATCCGGTCTATACGGGCAAGGCCATGGCTGGTTTCATCCAGCGCATCCGCGACAGCAAGTCGGGACGCACCATGCTTTTTCTCCACAGTGGCGGCACCCCGGCGGTCTTCGCCTATGGCGATGATCTCGCCAACTGAAGCGACAACTGCGAGAGGACGAAGCGGACGAGGGTTTCGGCCGACTGTTCAGGGTCCTCGGTGGCTGTATGGAGAAGCACATCAGGATCGGCCGGCGCTTCGAAAGGCGCTGTAGGCGAGAAGCCAATCATATCGGTGATCTCGCCGTTGGCGGCCTTGGCGTACAAGCCTTTGACGTCGCGCTCCACCACCGCCGCCAGATCGGCACTGAAATAGACTTCGAAGAAACCATCGCCCAGTACGGCGCGAGCCCGTTCACGACCCGCTGCGTAGGGCGAGATGATGGGCACAAAAACGACCTCAGCCTCGCGCCGCGCGACATGGCAGGCCTCGCCGATTTCGGCGTTGTTGGTGAGAATGTCGGGGCGAGAGACCCCCAAAGGCTGCTCACGCCGGTCGCGCACGTCGTCGCCGTCGATAATGGTGGCGTGGAGCGACATGGTCGCCAGCCGGTCCCGGGCCAGGGTCGCGACCGTGGATTTTCCCGCTCCCGACAATCCCGTGAACCAGAAAGTCGGTGCGAGGTCAGGGGACGAAGACATCTCCACCGGCGTCGATTTCGGAGCGCAGCACGTCCTGGACCACGTCGCGCATGAACCAGTCGGGCAATGGCGATCCGGTCTGTAGCGCCTGGCGCACCTGGGTACCGCTGATGTTTTGCGTACTAGCGGACTTGGCGCAGGAATAGGCGCCGGCCTCGGGGTCGAACCCGACTGCGTCGAAGAACACCGGCTTAATGCCGATATCGCCGAGACTGTCGAACAGCGCCCGATTGGCCTCGGCCGGATAGAAATCGCCGACGCCGGTGTGATCGCGGCCAATAATGAAATGGCTGCAGCCCATGTTCTTGCGGCACAGCGCCGTGAACACCGCCTCGCGCGGGCCGGCGTAGCGGGAATAGGTCGAGAAGCTGTCGAGCACCACCTTCTCCTGCGGCAGATAGCCGAAATCGAGGGTTGCCTGATAGCTGCG
>CAZYDR010000126.1:2005-9970 GCA_964645285.1 uncultured Alphaproteobacteria bacterium | reverse complement strand
GTTCTTCATCACCGCTGGCGTGTTCGGCACCATGAGCCTCTACGGCTATACCACCAAGCGCGACCTTACGGGCTGGGGCTCGTTCCTGTTCATGGGCCTCATCGGCATCATCCTGGCCTCGATCGTCAACTGGTTCCTGCCGTCTTCGGCTCTGGAATTCGCCATTTCGGTGATCGGTGTGCTGGTTTTCGTCGGCCTCACCGCCTACGACACCCAGAAGATCAAGGAGATGTACGCTTCCAGCGATTCCGCCGCGGTGATGAGCAAGAAGGCCATCATGGGAGCGCTCAGGCTCTATCTCGACTTCATCAACCTGTTCCTCATGCTGCTGCGCCTGTTCGGCAACCGCAACTAGGACCGCGTTGATCTGATACGGAAGCGCCCGGCCCCGGCCGGGCGTTTTCTATTGTGGCTACTGCCGCAGGGTCAGGGAGCCGCCCCGGACCTCGTAGGCGGACAGGCGGCCGAGGAAGCTCATGCCGAGCAGAGAGCCGGCCATGGGGGCTTGGTTGACCGAGGCGGCGACGTTGGTGATGCGGATGCGGCCGATGGCGATCTCGCCAAGGATCACCGGCGCCCCGCGCACCATGCCGTTGGCGGTGGAAAAGAGCAGGGTATAGGCTAGGGTGTCGGGGTTGAAGCCGAGCTTGCGGGCGTCGGCCAGACTGAGCACCACATCGCTGGCGCCGGTATCCACCAGAAAATTCAGCCGGGCGCCGTCGACCACCGCCTGAACCCGGTAGTGACCGTTGGGCCCGGCGCGCAAGGTCACGGCCGCCTCGCCGGTGTTGGCGGCGTAGCCCGGCACCAACTCGCCGAGCACCCGCTGGCCGACTGCCTGGGCCTCATAGCGGTAGCCGTAGCCGGCAATGCAGACCAGGGCGATGGCCAGCCATACGGCGGCCTGCTTGGCGCTCTGGCCCAGGCGGTTGCGCCGCCGGGAGATGGCGCCACTGGAAACCAGGGCCAGCAGGCCGATGAGATAGACCAAGTGGAGCCAGTCCTGTTCGGTCTTCAGAGCCTCGGGAAATTGCCAGGCGAGCAGGGCAATCAGACCCACCGCCGCGGCCATGAGAACCCACCAACCGCCGCCACCACGGCGCGGTGGTGGTGTGGATTGGCGATCCCAGGGGTTGTCGCTCATGATTGGCCGGTTATGATGCGCGCGCGCGGTGTTATACCATCGGTCATGAAGAATGACCGATGGGCGTTCGAACGCCACGCAGGCTTCCGCCGAACGGTCGGCGACGCGCAGTTGCGCTTGCCAGCGGCCAATATATGGCCGCTGGAGTTGATTTGAATTTCACGGACCCACATCGACGATGACACCTATCTTACGCTATTTGACCTACGCCTGCGCCGGCTACGCCTTGTTTGCCGGACTCATGTTCATCGGCCAGCGCCGCATGATGTACCACCCGGACACCAGTGCGCCACAGCTCGATCAGGCCGGCGTCTCCGACATGGAAGCCGTGACGGTGACCACCGCCGACGGTCTCGACCTTACCGCCTGGTATCGGGCGCCCACCAGGGAAGGCGCGCCGACCCTGGTTTACTTCCACGGCAACGCCGGCCATATCGGCCATCGCGGCAGCAAGGCGCGACCTTACCTCGACGCCGGCTACGGTGTCATGCTGGCGTCGTGGCGCGGCTATGGCAACAACCCTGGCAGCCCGGACGAGGATGGCTTCTATAACGACGCCCGCGCCGCCCTCGACTTCCTGGCCGAGGCCGGGGTGGCGGCAGATCGCACGATTGTCTACGGCGAATCCATCGGCAGCGGCCCGGCGGTCCAGGTCGCTACCGAGCGCGACATCGGCGCCGTGGTGCTGGAAGCACCGCTGACCTCGGCGGCCAATGTGGCCCAGCGCCACTACTGGTATGTGCCGGCGCAATATCTGGTGCTCGACCGCTTCGACTCGATCTCCAAGATCGACCGCATCAACGCGCCACTGTTCATCATCCACGGCGACCGAGACATGGTGGTGCCTATCGATATGAGCCACAGTCTGTTGGCTGCCGCCGTCGAGCCCAAGGACGCCCAGTTCTTTCCCGGTGCCAATCACAACGACCTCTACGACCACGGCGCCGGTGACGCCGTGATCACCTTCCTTGAGAAGACATTCCCCTAACCCTTTACCCGCGCCATTTTCGGGTCGTAGAGCGGGCCCATGTGCAACTTGCAGGGCGCCAGGCGGGTGGCGACTTCCAGTTCGTAGGCGCCTGATTCCAGGTATTCCGCGCTCACTCCGTCCGGGTTGCGCACATAGCCGTAGCCGATATTGGTCTCCACCGTGTAGCCCCAGCCGCCGCTGGTCAGCCAGCCGACCCGCTCGCCGTCCCGGTAGATGGTTTCGCGGCCGAGCAGTGTCACGGCCGGATCGTCGACCGTGAAGCAGGCGAGGCGGCGGGTCAGGGGCTTGTCCTTTTGGGCGGCCAAGGCGTCGCGGCCGAGGAACGGCACGTTGCGGCCGAGCTTGACGGCCCAGGCCATGCCGGCCTCCAGCGGCGAGAAATCGGGGCCGATGTCGGAGCCCCAGGCGCGGTAGCCCTTCTCGATGCGCAGGGACTCGATAGCCCGGTAGCCGGCGTTGGCGATGCCGTGGGGCTCGCCGGCCGCCATCAACTGCTCGTAGACCGCCAGGGCCGCGCCAGTTGGTACGTGCAACTCCCAGCCCAATTCGCCCACATAGGTAATGCGCAGGGCCCGCACCGGGGCGCCGGCGATAGTGACGTTCTGCCAGGTGCCGAACGGGAAGGCGTCGTTGGAAAGGTTGTGATCGCAGACAGCGCCCAGCACATCGCGCGCCCGGGGACCCATGAGCGAGAACACCGAATAGTCGTCGGTCACGTCACCGAGCCGGGCGTCCATGCCTTCGGGGATGTTGCGCTCGATCCAGGCATAGTCATGGGTTGCAAAGCCGGTGCCCGTGACGATGTAGAACGTGGCCGCGTCGATACGCGCCACGGTGAGATCGCATTCGATGCCGCTTCGGCTATTGCACATCTGGGTATAGGTCAGGCCGCCGGGGGGTTTGGCCACGTTATTGGCGCAGATCCAGTTGAGCGCCGCCTCGGCATCCTCGCCGGTGACCGTGAACTTGGCGAAGGAGGTGGCGTCGAACAGCGCCACCCGCTCGCGGGTCGCCCGGTGCTCGGCGCCGACGTGCTCGAACCAGTTCTGGCGGCCCATGGCGTAGTCGTCACGCGCCTCCACTCCATTGGGCGCGAACCAGTTGGGCCGCTCCCAGCCGAGCTTGGAGCCGAAACAAGCGCCCTGGTCCCTGAGCCGCTCATAAAGCGGCGAGACCCGCCGGGGCCGGCCGCTGTCATGTTCCTTATGGGGCCAGGCGATGGTGTAGTGCTTGCCGTAGAGTTCCAGGGTGCGCTCGCGGACGAAGTCCTGGTCGCGGTGGGCGGCGGCGAAGCGTTTGATATCCACCACCCAAAGGTCCATGGGTGCCTCGCCGCCGGCGACCCACTGGGCCAGGGCCTTGCCCGCCCCGCCGCCAGAGGCGATGCCGAAGGCGTTGAACCCGGCGCCGACGTAGAAGCCGCGCACTTCCGGCGCTTCGCCGAGGATGAAGTTGCCGTCCGGGGTGAAGCTCTCGGGCCCGTTGATCATTTCCTTAACCCCGGCGTCCTCCAAGGCCGGCACCCGCACCAGGGCCTGCTCCATGATCTGCTCGAAATGGTCCACGTCGGTGTCGAGCAGGGAGAAATGAAAGCCCTGGGGGATGCCGTCCAGGGCCCAGGGGATGGGGTTGGGCTCGTAGCCGCCCATGACCAGGCCGCCGACATCCTCCTTAAAATAGGTCAGGCGGTCCGGGTCGCGCAGGGTCGGCAGGTCCGGGGTGATGCCGTCGATGGTTTCGGTGATGAGATACTGGTGCTGGACCGATTGCAGGGGCACCGTCACACCCGCAAGCGCGCCGACTTCGCGGGCCCATTGGCCGGCGCAGTTGACCACCACCTCGCAGGCAATGTCGCCCGCGGCGGTGGTGACACCGACGACCCGGCCGTCCTTCACCTTGATGGCGCTGACCGGGCAGTCTTCGATAATGCGAGCGCCACCGCTCCGCGCGCCCTTGGCCAGGGCCTGGGTGATGTCGGACGGGTTGGCCTGGCCGTCGGTTGGCAAAAAGGCGGCGCCGGCCACGTCACTCACATCCATGAGCGGCCACAGGTCCTGAGCCTCTCTCGGCGATAGCAAATCCATCTCCAGGCCGAAGCTGCGGGCGGTGGTCGCCTGGCGCTCGATCTCGATCATGCGTTCGGCGTTGCAGGCCAGGCGCAGGCCGCCGTTGCGCTTCCAGCCGGTGGCCAGGCCGGTTTCGGCTTCGAGACGGTCGTATAGCTCGACCGAATATTTAAGCAACTGGGTGATGTTGGCCGAGGTGCGAAGCTGGCCGACCAGACCGGCGGCATGGAAGGTCGAGCCCGAGGTCAGCTTGGCGCGCTCGACCAGCACCACGTCGCCCCAGCCCTCGCGGACCAGGTGGTAGGCGGTCGAGCAGCCGACGATGCCGCCGCCGATGATGACCGCCCGGGCCTGGGTCGGAAAAGCCGCCATCACCGCGTCTCCTTGAAGTCGCTATAGGCGGCCTCGAAACGCGCCAGGTTCTCCGCCGTGTAGGCGACGTAGTCAAAATCGATGTCGAGATGGATTTCCGAGACCATGCTCCACATGGATTCGCGCAGCAGGGAGGCGCATTTCATGGCTTTTAGTTTCATGCGCATCTCGTCGCTCGCCGGCAACTCGAAATAGGCTTCCAGCAGACCATCTTCCTCGGCGGCGCTGAACTGGTTGTTGGACGCCAGATTGGCGAGGTCGAAAAATGGCGTGTTGAGCCCCGCATAGTCCCAGTCAATGAGCCACAGGCGCTTGCCGTCGTCCATGAAGTTGGCCGGCAGCAGGTCGTTGTGGCCGAACACCATGGGCGTCGGCCCGAGCGCCGCCTCGAGCTCGCCGTTGATTTCGAGATAGCGCGGCAACTCGCCGACCATGCGGCTGTTGCCCTGGCGCAAGGTCACGGCGTAGCCGCGCATCACCTGAAACACCCACAAGGCCAGCATGGGACCCTGGAAATGCTTGGGCATGTCGTCATGGACCCGTCGCAGCAGCGGCACGATACGCCCCGCCGATTGGGCCTGGCGCACCTCGTCCTTGCCGTAGGTGACGCCGTCGATGAAGCGCAGAACCAGGGCTCCGGGCTCGGCGTGGACAACTTCCGGCGAGACCCCGGCGGCGAAGGCGGCGCGGCTGGCGGCCAATTCGTTGAAGCGCATGATGCCGTGGACCGGGATATCGTCGGCGACCCGCACCACGAAGCGCTCACCATTGTGGGCGACCACGAAATTGAGGTTGGTGATACCGCCGGTCAGCGGCTCGGGCTCGACCGGATCCGTCCAGCAGGTCAATCCCGCGGCTTTGGCGGCGGCCGCTTCGGCGCTCATGAAATTTTCCTAGGCAAGGCCGAGATCGCGCTTCTTGCGCCGGCTCCAGGCGGAAATCAGCCGGTCGGAAATCATCGCGATGAAGGCGACGCAGACCCCGGCCACCAGGCCGCGCCCGGTGTCCGCCTTGGTCAGGGCGATATAGACCTCCTGGCCGAGGTCGCGGGTGCCGACCAGGGCGGTAATGACCAGCATGCTGAGGCCCATCATGATGGTCTGGTTGACGCCTAGCATGATTTCCGGCAGGGCGAGGCGAAGCTGGACCTTGCGCAGGGTCTGCCAGCGGGTGCAGCCGGCGGCGGTAGCGGCCTCGATAATCGACGGCGGCACCTGGCGGATGCCGTGGTCGGTGTAGCGGATGGCCGGCACCAGGGAGTAAGCGACCACCGCGATCATCGCCGAGAAGTCGCCGACCCGGAACAGCATGACCACCGGGATCAGGTAGACGAAGGCGGGCAGGGTCTGCAGGGTGTCGATGACGATCTGGACGACCCGGTGGACCCGGTCGTTGCCCGCCGCCCAGATGCCGATGGGAATACCGATCAGCGAGGCGATGACCACCGAGATGCCGATCAGATAGGTCGAGATCATGGCCTTTTCCCAGTTGCCGGTGACTACGATGAAGGCAGCCAAGGCGGCGACCGTCAGGGCCAGTCGGCGGCCGCCGAGCTGATAGCCGGCGAGGCCGATTATGGCGATGCCGGCGGGCCAGGGAATGGCCAACAGGAAGCGTTTGAACGGGATCAGCAGGTTGAGCAGGAGGAACGACTTTACGGTGTCGATCTGGTTGAAGAAGTTGATATTGATCCACTTGACCAGAGCGTCCCACCACGGCCCGGTGGTCAGCGACCAGGCCTCGGGGAAGGATTGCAGCACAGGCATTGCCTGGCCCAGAAGGGTGGCGCCGATGATGACCGCGGCGGCGATGGTCAGGTAGGGATGGCGGCGCAGCAAGCCGGGCGCCTGTTCGCGGTGTTCGGGCGGCGGCTTGGCGGCGAACGCCTGACTCAGGCGGTCGAGGGCGATGGCCAACAGGGTGATGGCGATACCGGCCTCGAGGCCATTGCCGATGGCCAGTCGCTTGAGCGACGTCAGCACATCGAATCCGAGGCCGCCGGCGCCGATCATCGAAGCGATAATCACCATATTCAACGACAGCATGATGACCTGGTTGACGCCGACCATCAGGGTAGGCCGGGCCGACGGGATCATCACTTTCCACATCAGTTGGCGCCGCGAGCAGCCGGCCATGTGGCCGAACTCGACAATCTCGTCGGCCACCAGCTTGAGCGCCAGCATGGTGCAGCGGACCATGGGCGGCATGGAATACATCATGGTGGCGATCATCGCCGCCACCGGCCCCCAGCCGAACAGGTATAGCACCGGCACCAGATAGGCGAACACCGGCACGGTCTGCATGAGATCGAGGATCGGGGTGATGATCGCCTCGGTGCGGGCGCTGCGCGCCCCCCAGATGCCGACTAGCAACCCGCCGGCGATGCCGAGCGGCACCGCGACGACGATCGAGGCCAGGGTCACCATGGCGCTGTCCCACCGGTCGAACACGGCGAGATAGAGGAAACAGGCGCCGACCAGCAGGGCAAGGCGCCAGTCGCGGGCATGAGCGCCGAGCAAGGCGACCACGGCGACGATGGCGAGCCAGGAAATCCGCGGCAGTTGGTAGACGGTTTCGTCGTCGGCGCCGAACGCCAGCTCGAAGCCCGAGGCGAGCAGCCCCTCGGCGATGTCCAGCGGCCAGGTCAGCAGCCAGGCGATGGAGCGGGTCAGTTCCTTGAAGGTGAACAGCCCGAAGCTGGCGTCATTGATCAGCCATTTCATGAAATCGCTGATCCAGAAGCGCAGGGGTATCATCCAGCCCTTGGGATACTTCGCCGCCCACGGGGTCAGGTCGCCGGCGAGGTAAAGCGCCACGGCGAACAACAACATCGCCGCCCAGGCCACGGTCCAACGCCCGGCCGGGGGCGCCGGCGCCACTGCCGCCGCTAGGCTCATGTGGTATCCCCGCCGGACGGCGGCCGCTTGCCCACCAGCACGTCGATGACCGCCTGGCGGGTGAGTTGGCCGATGATCGCGCCGCCGCCGTCGGTCACCGCCACGGGCCGCTCCTGATTGACCACCTGGCTCGCCAGATCGTCGATCCGGGTATCGGCCGAGATCGCGTCGGCGAAATCGGCGTCGGCCGCCGCCGGCGCCATCACCGCGCGCGCCGACAGCACCTTGGCGCGGGGAATCTCGCGGGTGAACTCGGCCACATAGTCGGTCGCCGGGCTAGTCACCAATTTCTCCGGCGTACCGATCTGGATAATAGCGCCGTCCTTCATGATGGCGATGCGGTCGGCCAGGCGGATGGCCTCGTCGAAGTCGTGGGTGATGAACACGATGGTCTTGCGCAGCACGTCCTGGAGGCGCAGGAACTCGTCCTGCATTTCCCGGCGGATCAGCGGATCGAGCGCCAGTCGATGGGGCAGGATCTTCACGGCCACGTCG
>CAZYDR010000126.1:0-1995 GCA_964645285.1 uncultured Alphaproteobacteria bacterium | reverse complement strand
CGAGCGCCGAGAACGGCTCGTCGAGAAGCCAGATCTCGGGCTCGACGGCGAGGCTGCGGGCGATGCCGACACGCTGTTGCTGGCCACCCGACAACTCCCGGGGGTAATAGGCTTCGCGGCCGTCGAGGCCGACCAGTTCGATGACCTCGCGGGCGCGGCTCTCGCGGCTTGGCCGGTCGATGCCCTGGACCTCGAGGGGAAAGGCGACATTGCCGAGAACCGTCAGGTGGGGCAGCAGGGCGAAGTGCTGGAATACCATGCCCATCTTGTGGCGGCGGATCTCGATCAACTCATTGGCCGAGGCCTTGAGCAGATCCCGGCCCTCGAACATGACCTCGCCGGCGCTGGGCTCGACGAGGCGCGACATGCAGCGTACCAGGGTCGATTTTCCCGACCCTGAAAGCCCCATGATGACGAAAATTTCCCCTTCGCCGACGGCGAAACTGGCGTCGCGCACGGCGCCGATGAGGCCGGCCTCGGCCAATGCCTCGTGACTCGGCGCAAAGCCGTGACCGGCGAGGAAGCGGCTGGCGCCGTCGCCGAACACCTTCCACACGCCGCTGCAGGTGATTTTCGTGATCGGCGTCGACTGGTCGGCGGCCATCTTCTGTCTTATACTCAAGGGGTGGTCCCGCGCCGCCCGGCCATCACGGCTCGGCGGCGCGGGATCATCACGGGAAAGGTGCGACTGGTCCGTTTATCCGGCGCAGGTGGCCCACGTCCCCCAGGTGCTCTTGTTGCCCTCGATCCAGCCTTCGACAGCGTTGTCGACCGACTTGCCGTCGAGGTCGACCTCGACGATCAGGGCGCCCATGGTGTCGTTGTCGATGTGGAAATTGCGCACCGCTTCGTAGGCGCAGGGCCATTTGGCCTCGCCCGCCTTCCAGCCGACCTTCTTGATCCAGCCGAACGGCTTGCCGCAGTCGTACTGCATGTCCGGGTTCATGCCCCAGCCGGCGTCTTCGTAACAGGCGTCGGTGTATTCCGGGAACTCGACCCATTCGCCCTTGAACTTGAACGGCGCCCAGTGCGGCGCGTAGACCCAGCCGAGGAACGGCGCCTCGCGCTCGTAAGCCGACTGCAACTCGGCGAACAGCGCCGCGTCGGTGCCGGCGTGGACCACTTCGAAGTCGAGGCCCAGGGCCTCGGCGCGCTCGTCGTCGAAGCCGGCCCAGGTCACCGGACCGCCGAGATAGCGGCCCTTGGGCGCCGTCTCGGCCGTGGCGAAGGCCTCGGCGCAGTCGTTGAGCGCTTTCCAGTCGGGCAGACCGGGGCAGCGCTCCTTCATGTAAATCGGGTACCACCACTCTTCCTTGGCATCCATGCCGGTCTCGCCGAGATCGACGGTGTTGCCGGTGGCCAGGCTCTCGTCCATGGCCTGCTTGCCGGTGGTTTCCCACATCTCCATGGCGATATGGAGATCGCCGGATTCGAGACCGGCGAACTGGGCGATGTAGTCGGCCTGCTGGAACTTGACGTTGTAGCCCATCTCCTCGAGCACCCGGCCCATAATGTGGGTGGTGATGTACTGGCCGGTCCAGTCGTGGATCGTCAGGATGATCGGGTCTTTCGATTCCGGCGCCCCGGCCGACGCCGGCGACGAAACGGCCACGGCGGCTGTCATCAGCCCCGTGGCCACGGCGGTGGTGAGCTGCTTCAACATGGTAACTCCTCCCATTGCTTTGTTCGACGATTGGGGCCGTTGAAATATCCCAACCGATTGGCGTCATGAAAGCCAGTTTCAGACGCCACTTCAAACAATTTGTCACTGATCAACATAATTCCACAATCAATTTCTAAAATACCTGTATAATTCCACATAAATTAACAGCCTCATCCGTTTTCCCTACAGGCGTTGGGTGCTTAGTTCAGACCGTCAGGCGCCCATTCTCAAGGCCGTTACCGACACCGGAAGCTGCCGCGTTGTCGACCTTGCCCGGACCCTCGGCGTGTCCGGCGAAACCATCCGCCGCGACATCAAGGTCATGGCCCGCG
>CAZYDR010000125.1:0-10022 GCA_964645285.1 uncultured Alphaproteobacteria bacterium | reverse complement strand
AGTACCGTCGCAATTCTCAATCCGGGCGCCATGGGCGTCACCATCGGCGCCGCTGCCAAAGCCGCTGGCTCGACCGTGCCGTGGGCCTCGGAAGGGCGGAGCGATGTGACCCGCGCACGGGCCGAGGCCGCCGGCCTGGAGGAGCGCCAAGACCTGGCCAGCGTGATTGCGGAGAGTGATGTGGTGCTGTCGGTCTGCCCGCCCCACGCCGCCCTCGATATGGCACAGGAAGTTGCCGGGCTCGGCTTTGCCGGGCTCTACGTGGATGGCAACGCCGTGGCGCCGTCCACGGCTCTGAAAATCGGTCAGCGGGTCGAGGCCACCGGCGCGCGCTTTGTCGATGGCGGCATCATCGGCCCGCCGGCGTGTCACGCGGGCAGCACCCGGCTGTACCTGTCGGGCGTTGGCGCCGAGGAAGCTGTCCAGCTGTTTCAGGGTTCGGTACTCGCCGCCGTGGTCTGTGGCGACCGGCCCGGCGCCGCGTCGGCACTCAAGATGTGCTACGCCGCCTGGACCAAGGGCTCCGCCGCCATGCTCATGGCGGTCCGTGCCGCCGCCGATGCCGAAGGCCTCAGCACCGCCCTGACCGACGAGTGGGCCCTGTCCATGCCCGGCCTGGAAGCCGAGAGCGAAGACGCCGCCGGCCACAGCGCCGCCAAGGCCTGGCGCTTCGCCGGGGAAATGCGCGAGATCGCCGATACCTTTGCCGCCAACGAACTGCCGGGCGGCTTTCATGGCGCTGCCGCCGAACTTTACGATCGCCTGGCGAGCTTCAAGGACGCCGAAGAAGTAAGTCTCGACGCGGTTATCAAAGTTCTCAACAAGAAGGATTAGTCCGCCGCGCTGGTAACGCCGCCGGTCATCTGGTGGGCGACCAGTCGGGCGTAGAGGCCGGCGCGGGCGACTAGTTTCGCGTGGCTGCCCTGCTCGGCCAGGCGGCCCTCGTCGAGCACCACGATATTGTCGGCGCCGCGCACGGTCGACAGGCGGTGGGCGATTATCACTGTGGTGCGCTCGGCCATGAGGTCCTCCAGGGCGCGGCGTACCAGACCTTCGCTGACCGCGTCGAGATGCGATGTCGCCTCGTCGAGGATCAGCACCGGAGCGTCCTTGAGGAAGGCGCGGGCGATGGCCACGCGCTGGCGTTGGCCGCCGGAGAGGCTCATGCCGCGCTCGCCGACCCGGGTTTGGAGGCCGTCGGGCAGGGCGGCGACGAAATCACCGAGGGCGGCGCGCTCGACCGCGTCTCGGACCTCGTCCTCGCTGGCCGTGGGCCGGGCGATGAGCACGTTGTCGTAGAGGCTTTCGTTGAACAGATAGGTGTCCTGGGCGACCAGGGCAATGCGACCGCGTAAGCCGTCCACTGCGTAGTCGCGCAGGTCCGTGCCGTTCATGGCGATGGCGCCGCTGTCTGGGTCCCAGAAGCGCATCATCATCTGGGCCAGGGTGGTCTTGCCGGCGCCTGATGGCCCGACCAGGGCGACCGTACTGCCCGCCGGAATGGTGAAGGAGACACCGTCCAGGGCGCGCCGCTGGGCGCCGAAGTAGCTGTAGCTCAAATCGTCGATGTCCAGGGCCACGGCGCTGTCCGTCACGTCGTCGGCGCCGGGGCCGTCAGTCACCCCTGATCCGTCAGTCACTGGCACCGGTTCGTCGTGAACCGCATGGAGCCGCCGGGTGGCGCCCAGGGTCTCGGCCAGCTGGCGCCCCACGTTGGCGATCTCCGAGACCGGCAGGAAGGCGGCCATGGCCAGCAGGGTGAGCAGCGGCAGCAGGCTGCTGTCGAGGTCGCCGCCCTGGACCAGACGGGCCCCGGCGATAATCACCGCCAGGCCGCCGAGACCGGTGGCGACCTCGAGGGTTGCGGTCTGGATGGTCAGGTCGCTGAAGAACGGGATGCGCTGGCCGTGGCACTCGCGAATGCGCTCGACGAAGGCGGCGCCGCGCCGGGCCGATTGCTGGAAGGCGACGATTTCGCCCAGGCCCTGGATGGTGTCCGTGGCGTGGGCGTTGAGGTCGGCCAGGGCCTCGCGGGAGCGGCTGCCCAGGCGGTCGATGCGGCCGCGCATGAAGAACGGCGCCAGGGCGGTAATCGCCAGGAACGGCGCCAGAGCCGCGGCCATGGCCCAGCCCTCGGCCATGAGCCAGACCAGCACCACGGCGGGCACCACGATGGCGACGAAGGCCGGCGCCACGGTATGGGCGAAGAAATATTCGACCTTCTCCACGTCCTGGGTCGCCATGGCGGTGAGGTCGCCGGTGCGCCGGCGCAACAGATAGGCCGGGGCCAGGGAGTCGAGCTTGGCGAACAGGGCGATGCGCATTTCGGCCAGCAGGCGGAAGGCCATGTCGTGGGCAATCCACGATTCGAGCCAATGCAGAATGCCGGCCAGGGGCGCCACCACGGCGAGCCAGATGAGCAGGCCGTCGAACGGCTCGCCGGTCTTGACCGCGGCCACCACCAGACCGCTGATGACGCCGACGCCGATCAGCGCCGCCACTCTCGTCACTCCGAACAGGAAGGTCAGAGTAAGCTTGCCTTTCCATGGCGCCATTAGGCCCATGAGCACGCTGAACACCCGGGCCCAGCCCATGCCCTCGGCGCGCAGGATGGCGTCGGTCGGCTCCATCTGGGCGGCTTCGTCGTGGTGGGCGCCGAGCAGGTCGGCTTCGCCCAGACCGACCCCCGCCGCACCGTCTTCAAGCATGTCCGCGGGCTCGGGCGCATTGTCCTGGACCTGGTCGGCCATGAGCCGGTGATAGGCGCCGCCCCGAGCCATGAGTTCCCTATGGCTGCCCTGTTCGGCGATACGGCCGTCGTCGATGACCAGAATGCGGTCAGCGTCGATAATGCTCGACAGGCGGTGGGCGAAGATCAGGGTGGTGCGCCCGCGCATGAGCCGGTCGAGGGCCTGCTGGATGATCGCCTCGTTGCCGGCGTCGACCGCCGACAGGGCCTCGTCGAGTACCAGGATGGGGGCGTCGCGCAATAGGGCGCGGGCGATGGCGATGCGTTGCCGCTGGCCGCCGGAGAGGCGCACGCCGCGCTCGCCGATCACTGTCCGGTAGCCCTGGGGCAGGCGGTCGATGAAGGATTTGGCGTTGGCCGCGCGCACCGCCGTATCAATCTCGTCATCGCTGGCATCGGGCTTGCCGAAGCGCAGGTTGTCCTCGACCGTGCCGTGGAACAGATAGGTGTCCTGGCTGACCACGGCGAGCTGGTCGCGGAGCGTCTCAAGGCCGAGTTCGCGAATGTCCCGGCCACCGACCAGGACGCGGCCTTCCTGGGGGTCGTAGAGCCGCAGCAGCAGGCGCAAGATGGTCGACTTGCCGGCGCCCGAAGGCCCGACAACGCCGATGCGTTGGCCGGCGGTGACGCTGAAATCGAGCCCCTTGTGGGAGGCCTGGCGGGCGCCGGGATAGGTGAAAGCGACATTCTCGAACGCGACTGTCGGCGTCAGAGTTTCAGCCGCAACGCTGTCCGCATGGTCATCGCGCACCGGCGGCTGGGCATTGAAGATGGCGAGAATCTTGGTTGCCGCCGACTGGCCCAGCATGCCGTCGTGGAGCAGGATGCGGAGTTCACGCAAGGGTCGGTAAACCTCGATGCCCATCATCAGGATCATCAGCAGGGCCGATAATTCCATGGCCCCGTCGGCCACCCGCCAGGCGCCCAGCGCCAGGGTGGCGGCGGCGCCGACGGCGATACCCGTATCGGCGATGCCGCGCGACAGGGCATTGGTCGCCAGCCGCCACCTGGTGCTTTTTAACTGCTCGCGGGCCCGCGACGCCAGCATCTCGGCGCGGGCGGTGCTCTGGCCGAACGCCTTGAGGGTAGCCAACCCTTGGACGGAATCGAGGAACTCAGCGGCAAAATTGCCATAGGATTCACCACGGGCGCGGGCCGCACTGGCGTCCCAGGCTTGAAAGGCGGCCGGCGCCACCAGGGTGATCAGGGCGAAAGCGACGAGTACGATGGCTACCGGCAGGTCGAGGAAGGCGACGAAGGCGAAAATGCCGATGGGCGCCAGTATGGCGACGGTGAACTGAGGCAGATACTGACCGAAATAGGTCTCCAGCTGCTCTACCCCGTCGATCGCCGCGGTGACCACGTCGCCGGTGCGCTCAAGGCCGAAGTGGGCCGGGCCGAGCTCGATGATCTTGTTGTATAGACGCTCGCGGATGTGGAGCTGGACCAGGGCCGCCGTGCGGTGGGCGATCATGGTGCGCCAGTATTCCAGTACCCCGCGCAGCACCATAACCACGGCGATGGCGGCGAAGGGTAAGGTCAGTTCGGCCGCGCCGGCGCCTTCGAAAACCCGAGCCAGCAGCCAGCCGAGCAGTGCCAGACGGACAATGCCGACCGTCGCCGAGAGTATGCTGATCAGAATCGCGAAGGCCATACGCCAGCGCACACCCGCGGTGAACACCCACAATCGTTTATCGAAATACATTTGTTATTGCCTCAACCCCGGGATCGTGCCCTGGGAGTTAACGCCCCCTGGCCGCTGCGTCAACGTACCTCGATAGCCTCGGTCGCGAATTCGAGTAGCGCTACTCCTCCGCCTCGGCGCCGTATTTGGCTTTGACCTCGTCGGCGCCGCGGCCGGTGAGTTCGCTGAGGTGGTCGTACTCGTAGGTGTACCAACCGACGCCCAGAGTGAGGGAGCGCAACTCGATGATCAGGTTGTGGAGTTCGGACTCGGGCATATAGGCCTCGACCTCGTCCCAGCCTTCCCAACCTTCCTTGGCCTGGAAGCCGAGGATCTGGCCGCGCCGGCCGCTGATCACCGCGTGGACCTTCGAGGTGGCGTCGTTGGGCACCGAGATAAGGACCATAGAGATCGGCTCGAGCAGCACCGGGTTGCACTTGGGTATGGCCTCGACCATGGCCACCCGGGCGGCCAGCTTGAACGACTGCTCGTTGGAGTCGACGTTGTGGTAAGAGCCATCGGTCAGGGTCACCGAAACGTCGACCAGGGGGAAACCCATGGGTCCCTTGACGAGGAATTCGCGGACGCCGGACTCCACCGCCGGAATGTACTGCTTGGGCACGTTGCCGCCGACCACCTTGCTGTCGAACGTGAAACCGCTGCCACGGGGCAATGGTTTGATGTCGAGATGGACATCGCCGAACATGCCGTGGCCGCCGGTCTGGCGTTTGAATCGGCCGTGTTGGGAGACGCTCTTGCGGATCGCCTCCTTGTAGGCCACCCGGGGCGGCTGGGTGGTGATCGCCAGATTGTGCTTGTTCTTGAGCCGGGCCATGACCACCAGCAGGTGGATTTCGCCCTGACCCCACAAGACGAACTCATGGGTGTCCGGGTTTTGCTGGATAGACAACGACGGGTCCTCTTCCAGAACCTTGGCGATGGCCGTCGACAGCTTAACCTCGTCGTCGCGGTTTTCAGCTTCGATAGCCAGGGAGTAGACCGCGGGAAGAGGGTCCGCCGTCGCCAGGTCGGTCACGGCGCCGTTGGTGGTCAGGATATCGCCGGTGGCAATGTCCTCGAGCCGTCCGAGCGAAACCACGGCGCCGGCCTCGGCTTTGTCGATCTTGTTCTGCTGGGCGCCCATCATGGAGTAGAGGCCGGCGACCCTGGCGCCGTTCAAGGTGGTGCCGTCGGCGATGGTGCCGCGCCACACCCGGACCAGGGATAGCTTACCGCCGTGGGGCGTCATGAAGGTTTTGAGCACCTGGGCCACGGGCTCGCCATCGCCACCGATGCCGCGCCGGGTGGCGGTCTCGGCGGCGCCCGGCACCAGACCGACAAGCAGGCTGAGCAGCCGGCGCACGCCATGCTCGGTCTCGGCGGCGCCGAGGAACACGGGCACCACCTGATTGGCGGCAACTTCGCGGCCGACATAGCTGCGCACCTCCTCGATGGACGGGATGTCATCCTCAAGCAGTTGCTCCAGCAGCGTATCGTCGAAGTCGGCCATGGATTCGAGCATCTCGGTGCGCGCCGATTCCTCTCGCTCCTTGACCGAATCGGGAAGATCGACGGCCTCGGAGGCGGCGCCGTCCTTATAGGTGTAGGCCTTCTCGGTGACCAGATCGACGTAGCCGATAACCGTGTCGTCGTCGCGGATCGGCACTTGTTGCAGCACCAGGGAATGGGCCGAGACGACACTCACCGCGGGCAGGAAATCGCGGATCAAGCCGGCCGCGCGATCCATCTTGTTGATGAACAGCACATGGGGAATGTCATTCTCATCGAGAAACCGGAAAATCGGCGCCAGCATGGTGGCGCGCTCGGCTGCCGGCTCACAGACCACGATGGCGGCATCGGCGCCCATCAGGGCGTAACGCGCCTCGGCGGCGAACTCGATCGAGCCGGGACAGTCGATGAATGTGAAGGTGACGCCTTCATAGTCCGCCGTGGCGGCTGATACTTCGGTACTGATCTGGCGTTCGCGGGCTTCCGCTGAAGCATCGCCGACGGTGTTGCCGTCCTTGACGTTGCCTTTGCGGCCGATCGCGCCGGCGACCGATAACAAACCTTCGAGAAGTGTCGTCTTGCCGCTTAGCGATGCGCCGACGATGGCTACGGTGCGCTTGTCACTCATGTGTCCTCCCAAACATCCTAGCAGGGCCCGTAGGCCCCCTGTCAAACCTCATCCGGTACCAATGTTCCGGAGTTTGCCCCCTGTGCCAATGGCCTGCTACCTGACCATGGCGACGAAGCTCTTATAGTTACCCAAGCCCACACAAAACGCGAGTCTCGCGGTGCGGGTTTTCTGACGCTATTGTGTGTTTCTGGTCCATCACACTGGGACAACCCGGCATGAGCATTTGGGGAAAGATCATCGGCGGGGCGGCCGGCTTGGCCCTGGGTGGCCCGCTCGGCGCCATACTGGGTACGGTAGCCGGTCACGCGGTCGACAAAATGCGGGCCGGTCCGGTGACCAACGATCAACGTCAGATGGCGTTTTCCGTGGCGGTCATCGTGCTGGCGGCCAAGATGGCCAAGGCCGATGGTGTGGTTACGCGCGATGAAATCGATACGTTCAAGCGCATTTTTCACGTTCCGCCCCACGAGGCCGCCAATGTCGGCCGACTGTTTGACCAGGCCAAGCAAGATGTTGCCGGCTACCAGCCCTATGCCCGTCAGGTGGCGGGCTTGTTCGCCGATAGTCCCTGGGTGCTGGAGGAATTGCTCGACGGCTTGTTCCTTATTGCCAAGGCCGACGGGGTGGTCCATCCCGCCGAACTCGAGTTCCTGCGCAACGTGGCTCATATTTTCGGGTTTGAAGCGGCCACGTTCGAACGAATTTACGCGAGCCAGGCCGAGCAACGCGGTGATAGCCCTTATGAGGTTCTCGGGGTGACTCGGGACGCCAGCGACGACGACATCAAGAAGACCTACCGGAACCTGGCGCGTGAACATCACCCTGATCTGCTGATGGCCCAAGGCTTGCCCCAGGAATTCATCGATGTGGCTAATGACAAGCTCGCGGCGATCAACGATGCCTATGGGCAAATCCGCCGGGAACGGGGCATGAAGTAGCTAATTCTGTCCACTAGGGCGACAGTGGTCGAGGGCGACGAACGTCGTCGGTCCGGCGGGCGTATTGTTAACGAGTTTGTTAATAAACGGTTAACGCGATAATGTTAGAATTTTTCTCCGGTGCTCCTTGCTGGCGAAAAATCATACGTGGTTTCTAGTGCTTATCGAGATTTTCAGCTGCACGCCAAATGACACTCTCCGGGTGAGGGCGTAATTGTGATTTTAACCATGTCGATGGAAAACACGCCACAGGCAGCGTCTTTCGAACGCCTCGTCAAGGCGTGGCGCGATTGTCCACGAACGGCGTTCGGACGATGAGTTGGCTGCGGCAGTTCAAGGTTTGGCATCGCCTTCTGGCGGCGGGGGTCGCTGGTTCAATCCCAGCCGCGCCCACCAGTCTTTTCAAGAGGTTAGCCTATTATTGGCTAGCCCATTTTCTTTCGTACCCACTCTATGCACACGGAAACGTAGGTAATTGTACTGCCAAACTTGGTGCTTTCCGATTACCACTTCCGCTATCACCGGCCTCTCCAACGCTGCCAGTGATGCTCAATGACATCCGGGTCAAGTGGCCCAGCGAGCATAGCGAGTGGCTACTTGAGGCGGTGGCGGCTCCGAAACAGTGGAAACCAACCGGACACATTCGTGTCTGGTTCTGCAAAACAGTCTTTCTTCTTGGGGCCGCCGATCCAACGGCACGTTGGCCGTGAGAGATTGTCAAGGGACGGCGGTACGTCCCTTGACCATTTCGATAGAAATGTTTGGGCGGCAACGCCCCCCGTCGAAAAAAAGAGGGGGTAATGATTGTGGCGCTGGGCGTGTATTCAGATCAGCAGCACCCCATTGGCAGCACTGGCGAGGCGGTTGAGATTGGCTGGCCTCGGTATCGTCGGGTGACTAGCCCCCATTGTTTCCAATGTCCGCTATTGGGGTGCCGCCTCAACCGGTCGATGCAACACAAGCGTTGAATCTCTCTGCCGGCGTTTCAAACTCCAATGTCTTGCGCGGCCGTTCGTTTAGCTGACGCACCACCTTGTTCAGATGCGCCTGCGAGTATACCGACAGGTCGGTGCCTTTGGGGAAGTACTGTCTGAGCAGGCCATTGGTGTTCTCGTTGGAGCCCCGTTGCCACGGGCTTTGTGGATCGCAGAAGTAAACGTCAATGTCGGTCGCCAGGCTGAACCTTTGATGATCCGCGAGTTCCTTGCCGCGGTCCTACGTCAGAGACTTGTAGAGTTCGGTCGGCAGCGTCCTAGCCTGCCTGATGAGCGCCGATACCACGGTCCCGGTTTTGGGCAGCCGTGAACCGGCTGTACGAGGTAGTCACCCGAGCAACGGCACGACTTTCTCCACAAAGAGGTCTTGCTGGCGTCTGGCCTCGGAAATCGTGTCCAGCCCTTCCCTTTGAAAGGTGAAGACGAAGTGGAACACGCCGGCCTCATGGAGAGCGTTGATCTTATCGGCGCACTGCTGCGGGGACCCGGCCATGGTCGCCTCGATCGGATCGGGATCCTGGTCCTCAAAGCGCATGTTGTCCTGAACCCAGTCCCGAACATCGCTCTCGGAGAAGTTCTTGTCGGCGTCTATGTTGCCGAAGATCCAACTCGCAACCTTGGTATCGGTTCCCCACTTCGCGCACTCCTCTTTCAAACGAGGGACGTATTCGGTCCTGACCTCCTCCGGCGTCGGCATCGGAGCCAATAGGTAGGTGGCCCACCGCGCGGACCTCGGAATGGAGGCTTGCCCACCGCCCCACCAGATAGGAGGGTGAGGCTTCTGCACCGGTTTTGGCTCCATCGTCACTTCGTTGAGCGAGTAAAAGTCCCCGCGATGCGTCACGCGCTCTTCCGTCCACAAACGAGTGATCACCTCGACCTGCTCGTCGGACATTCGGCCCCGTTTCTTGACGCTCACGTCCATGGCGTCAAACTGTCGCTGAGAGAAGCCCAACGCCATTCCCGCATCCACGCGCCCGCCCGAGATGACGTCCAGGCTGGCGAAATACTTCGCCCAGAAATAGGGCGGGAGAAGGGGCAACACCATGGACTGCACCGCGATGCGAATGGTCTTGGTGGCCTGCGCCACCAAGGGAAAGAGGACGAACGAGTCGAGGATGCGCTCGTTCCCGAATTGATCGAAGATCGCCATGGTATCCGGCGCTCGTACGATGATGGGGATTGCGACCGAATGAAAACCCAGGTCTTCGGCGTGTTTGGCCGCCGCCACGATGTCCTCGTGAAGGACGTGCTCCTTGCCCCAGGGGACGAGCGCAACGCTGAACGAACTCATATCCATGGTCGAAATCCTTCCTCACAAGATCAGAGGCGCATTCGTGCCGTTTTCCCGCCTGCCGGTAGAGGATTTACCCGGGATCGCCCAGGCTGAGGTCTTCCGCCTGGAGAACCTCGGGACTACCGTGCTCGTGAATACGGACGACCTTTGTCATGGCGGGTCTACTCGGGTTACGGCAGCAGCACCGTGGAGCCTGTGGTCTTGCGGGCTTCCAGGTCG
>CAZYDR010000124.1:0-10104 GCA_964645285.1 uncultured Alphaproteobacteria bacterium | reverse complement strand
GGTCATCGCCGCCAAGGGCTCGGCTGATCATGTACTGGTGGTCGGGGCCGGACCGTCTGGGCTCGAGGCGGTGCGGGCGCTTGGCCATCGCGGCTATCAGGTCACCCTGGCCGAGGCCGAAACCGAACTGGGCGGGCGCGTACTCGCCGAGGCGCGGTTGCCGGGGCTCGCCGCCTGGACCCGGGTGCGCGACTATCGGGAGCAGCAACTTGCCGTCATGACCAACGTGGAGATTTACCGGGCAAGCCGGCTCAGCGCCGCCGAGGTCCGCGATGTCGGCGCCGACCGGGTGGTCCTGGCCACCGGCGCCCGGTGGCGCGGCGACGGCGTCGGGCGTTGGTACAAAGAGCCCGTGACCATGGCGGACGACGCGGTGGTGCTGACCCCCGATGACATCATGGCCGGCGCCGAGGTTGCCGGTCCGGTGGTGGTCTTCGATGACGACCACTACTACATGGGTGGCCTGCTGGCCGAACAACTGCGCCTTGCGGCCCACGAGGTCACCCTGGTGACGCCGGCGGGCCATGTGTCGGCCTGGGGTGCGCGTACCCACGAGCAGCGCCGCACCCAGACCCGGCTTCTCGAGTTCGGCGTCACGGTGCTGACCGGTCATGCCCTGGCCGGCGCTGGCGGCGGGACGGCGGACATCGCCTGCGCCTACACTGGTCGCCGCCACCAGATTGCCGCCGCGACCCTGGTCATGGTCACCGCCCGGTTGCCCAACGACATTCTCTACGACGAGCTTGGCGCCAACGGCGACGCTGCCGGGTTGACGCGGATCGGCGATTGCCTGGCACCGGGCACCATCGCCCATGCGGTTTACGCCGGCCACCGTTTCGCCCGCGAGCTTGACGATACGGTCGACGCGCCCCTGCGCCGCGAGATGCCGCGCCTCAACGCCTGAACCATCGACGGCGTGCCCGCCCTGTGGTTAGCTGGACCATGACCTGATGATGGAGGGTGGCCATGGCGACAACGGGAAGCGATTGGCGGTTGCCGATCAGCCAATCGAACCGCACCGTGGACGGCGCGGGACCCCTGGTCTTTGTCGGCGGCGCCGGCGATTTTGGCGGCGATGGGCGGATTGCTCATGCCGGTGACTTTGACGCCCAGGTTGCCGGCGCCCTGGCCAATGTCGATGCCGATCTCGCCTGGCACGGCCGCGGTCTCGCCGACGTGTTCCGTCTCAAGGTGTTCTATCAAAGCGACGGCAGCCGGGACGCCTGGGCACTGCTGGCGGCATTGTACCGGGCCTTTGATCTGGACCCGGCGCCGGCCATTACCTTGCAGCCTATGCCGCTGCAGCCGTTCGCGGGTCAGACGGTCCAGCTACAGGCCATCGCCGCCAAGGGCTGGCGCGAACATGCGGACCTGCGTGTCATCGAAGCCACGGTGCCCGACCGGGTGGCGGACCTGTTTGACCGCCCGCGCCATACGGTGGGCCTGCGCGCCGGCGAACTGATCGTCATTCCCGGGCGCACCGCCATGGACGACCAGGGCCATCCTCTCGCCCTCGGCCGGGGTATCGAGCAAACCGACATCATCATGGACGGTATCGAGGCGACCCTGGCCGAACTGGGCGCCAGTTATCAGGACGCCATCAAGATGGAGAGCTACTACTTCGGTGCCACCATGGATGAATGGGCGCCCATGTCGGCGCGGCGCGCCGAGTATTTTCGCGAGCCGGCGGCGCCATCGACCTCGGTGCCGTGCCATGTGCTCTACCCCGAGGGCAGCATCACCATGATCGAGGCCCTGGCCATGCGCGATCACTGGAACGGTTTAGACAAATACATTCCACGCGACGACCGCTGGCCCGAGCGGGTGTGGGACTGGCCTATCGAGATGCCCTATCGTCAGGGCATGCGTCTGCGCGGCATGATCTGGACCGGCGGCCAGGTACCATTCGAGGAAGCCATGAACCAGGGCAACGCGGTCCATGTGGACGACCCGCTGGAGCAGGCGCGCTTCACCATGGGTTACGTCAACGGCATCGTCGAGGCCTTTGGTAAATCGACCCGGGATTACGCCCTGTTGGTCTGCTATTTCGCGTCCGACGGCAGCCAGACGGCCACCGAGGCCTTCGTCGCCGCCATCGCCGATACCATCGACGGCGAACTGCCGCCTATGACCCTGGTGCCTCAGCCCAAGATGCACTCCGACGACATCACCGTCGAAATCTGGGGCGTGGCCAGGGGCTAAAGCGTCTATCGGTTGCTTGCCCCCCGTCGCGCTGCCGTGGTTAGCTGCGCCAAGGAATTCTCATGAGGGAGGGAGACCATGGCAGGGACTAACGGCGGCTGGCGGCTGCCGGTCGCGCAATCGAACCGCACGGTGGATGACGCCGGGCCTTTGGTTTTCGTCGGCGGCGCTGGCGATTTCGGCAGTGACGGGCTGATTGCTCACCCCGGCGATATGGACGCCCAGATCGTCGGCGCCATGGCCAATGTGGCCGGCGATCTCGGCCGGCGCGATTGCACCCTGGCCGACGTGGTCCGGCTCAAAGCGTTCTACAAGAGCGACGGCGGCCGCGACGAATGGACTGTGCTGGCGGCGCTGCGCCGGGCCTTCGATGCGGATCTGGCGCCGGCCATCACCACCCATCCGGTGCCCCAGCAGGCCTTCGACGGCCAGGAAATTCAAATCCAGGCCATGGCTACCAAGGGCTGGCGTGATGGTCCCAATGTGCGCTCCGTCGAGGCCCCGGTGCCCGACCGGGTAGCCGATCAGTTCGACCGGCCGCGCTACACGGCCGGCCTGCGCGCCGGCGAGTTCATTGCCGTGCCGGGCCGCACCGCCATTGATGACCAGGGAAATCCTTTGGCTGAAGGCCAGGCTATCGAGCAGACCGACATCGTCATGTCGAGTATGGAGGAGACGCTGGCCGAACTGGGCGCCAGCTATCAGGACGCCATCAAGAAGGAAGGCTATTACTTCGGCGTCACCATGGACGAATGGGCGCCCATGGCGGCGCGGCGCGCCAGCTATTTTCATGAGCCCGCGCCGCCGGCCACCGTGGTGCCATGCCACGTGCTGTATCCCCCGGGCTGCGTCACCAAGGTCGAGGTGCTGGCCATGCGCGACGAGTGGAACGGCTTCGACAAGTACATCCCGCGCGACGACCGCTGGCCCGAACGGGTGTGGGACTGGCCCATCCCGGTGCCCTACCGCCAGGGCGCCCGCCTGCGCGACATGATCTGGACCGGCGGTCAGGTGCCGTTCGAGGAAGCCATGAACCAGGGCAAGGCCATGCATGCGGGTGATCCGCTGGAGCAGGCGCGCTTCACCATGCGTTACGTCAACGACATCGTTGAAGCCTACGGCAAGACCACGAAGGATTACGCCCTGCTGGTCTGCTACTACACCTCCGACGGCAGTCAGGCAGCCACCGAGGCTTTCGTGAGCGCGGTTGCCGACACCATCGACGGCGAGTTGCCGCCCCTGACCCTGGTGCCCCAGCCGATGATGCATTCCGACGATGTCACCGTCGAGATTTGGGGGGTCGCCAAGGGATAGGGACTTTCAGTCTCTCGTTGGGTCGGCTTGTGGTACTCTGAAGAGATCAGAACCACAGGACATCGGGAGGCTGAGCCATGGCCGAGTCACAGGCGGGTTTAAACAATCTGGTCGCCAAGGGCGTCGGGTCGCGCGACGGTAAACCCAAATTCGGCCGCCGCCGGGGCAAGAAGGAGCCCCTGGCCGACGACAGCCTCATGGTCCGGGCCCTGGATGGTCGTCCGGTAAGTGGCAATGGCGAAACCGAGGCCAACGCCCGGCTGCTCATGCGCGCCATGATAGCCGCGGCCAGCGCCGACGGCGACCTCGACGACGACGAGCGGGCGCGTATCATGGACGGCGCCCCTGACACGGAATTCCTCGCTGCCGAGATCGAACACCCGTTCGACATTCCGGCCCTGGTCAAGGCCGTCGACTCGCCGGCGGTGGCGGCTGATGTTTACGCCGCGTCGCTTATTGCTATCGAACTGGATACTGTCGAGGAGGCCGACTACCTGCGCCGGTTGGCCGAGGGGCTGGGTCTTGATGACGAGGCGGTGGCCGCACTCCATGATCGCTGCGGCGCGCCGCCGCTGTCCATGGCCGGGGTTCCGGTGGTCGAGACATACGACTGGTTCTTTGCTTCTGGCGGGGAGCGCATTGGCCCCATACACGGGGAAATCGCGGCGCGCCATGCCCGTTCCAATCCCGACGCCCAGTGCTGGCGCGACGGCTTCGACGACTGGCAGCCGGTCTCGACCATCAGCGAGTTCGCCGAGCACTTCACCCGGTCGTTCGGGCATGTGGCCGGGTCCGCCGCCGACGACATCAACTTCCGTATCGTCGGCAACGACATGCAGTTCGTGGAAATCGAGCTCGATCCCAGCGAGAGCGTTATCGCCGAGGCCGGGGCGCTTATGTACAAGCACAATGACATTTCCCTGACGACCATCTTCGGCGACGGCAGCGGCCAGCAGGGCGGTATCTTCGACAAATTACTCGGCGCCGGCAAGCGGGTGCTGACCGGCGAAAGCCTGTTCCTCACGGTGTTCACCACCAGCGGCGAGAAGACCCGTCAGGTGGCCTTCGCGGCGCCGTTCCCCGGCAGCATTATCCCGGTCAAGCTGTCCGAGGTCGGCGGCATGCTTATCTGCCAGAAGGACAGCTTCATGGCGGCGGCTAAGGGTGTCGAGATCGGCATTCATTTCCGGAAACACATCCTCACTGGCTTTTTCGGCGGCGAGGGCTTCATCATGCAGTCCCTGACCGGCAACGGCTGGGTCTTTATTCATGCCGGCGGCACGGTGGTTGAACGCGACCTCGGGGTAGGCGAGAAACTCCAGGTCGATACCGGCTGCCTGGCCGCGTTGACCGTC
Source organism: uncultured Alphaproteobacteria bacterium (assembly GCA_964645285.1). Classification (GTDB taxonomy): domain Bacteria; phylum Pseudomonadota; class Alphaproteobacteria; order JAAXGF01; family JAAXGF01; genus JAYZAP01. The sequence goes on along the minus strand of CAZYDR010000124.1, from coordinate 5,233 downwards.
AGCGTCGATTACCGGATTGCGCCGATCGGCGGGGTTAAGACCATGATGTTCGGCGGCGAAGGAATTTTCGTCGCCAATCTCACCGGCCCGGGCAAGGTTTGGCTGCAGAGCCTGCCGTTCTCCCGCCTGGTCGGCCACATCCACGCCACCATGCCGCGCCAGGTCACCTACGGGTGAGCTGATGAAGTAGAACGACTCCCGGCCTATAGGCTTGAAACAAACTGACTGGATGGTTAGTGTTTTATTCCGTCTAACCAGCGAATTCGTCTCGGTCGCAGGTATTCAGGAGCGATAATCGAGGACCGGCTGCCAAAAAGCGACCAGCGCCGGTTCCAGAAACACTGGGAGCAGACATGGAAAACAACGAATTTAAGGACAAACTAGCGGCCGGCACAATGAGCCGCCGCGAGATCAACAAGGCGCTGGCTGCGGCCGGCGTCGTCACGTTAGCGGCGCCGATGGCGCCGCAGCGCGCCGCAGCTGCTGAAGGAGAAGTGCTTTACTTCACCTGGGGCGGCTTCGATGATCCGACGTTGTACAAAGCCTACGAGGAAAAGCATGGCGTCCCTCCCGAGTACGTATTTTACGCCGATGAGAACGAGGCGTTCCAGAAGGTCCGCACCGGATTCACGCCCGACATCGTGCAGCCCTGCAGCCCTATGGTGTCCCAATGGCGGGACGCCGGCCTGATTCAGGCCATCGACACCGACCGCCTGTCTAACTGGCCCGACGTCTTTCCCGTGCTCAAGAGCCTCAAGGGAACTCAGTTCAACGGCGAGCAGTGGTTCCTGCCGACCAGCTGGGGCCGGACCTCGATCACCTATCGCACCGACCTGGTCGATTGGGAAGGCGAGGATTCATGGTCTCTGTTGTGGGACGAGCGCTATGCGGGGCGTCTCGCGGTGTTCGATTCGGTCGATGAGACCCTATTTATCACCGCCATCTATGCCGGGGTCGATCCCTGCGACATGAGCGATGCCGACCTCGACAAGGTGATGGCCCTACTCGAGAAGCAGAAGCCGTTACTGCGGTTCTATGCCACCGACGAGAGCTCGGTCACCCAGGCGCTGGCGTCGGGCGAGGTGGTGGCGGCGTTGACCTGGGACAGCGGCGCGTCGTTTCTCAGGGCCGAAGGCGTTCCGATCAGGTTCATGCTCCCCAAGGAAGGGGTCGAGACCTGGTCCTGCGGCATGTGCCTGATCAAGGACGGGCCGCATCCCGACAAGGCCTATGACATGCTCGATTCCATGCTCTCGGTCGATAGCGCCTTGCTCTACATCACCGAGTGGGGCATGGGTCACTCGAACCAGCGCGCGTTCGAGCAGGTCAGCGACGAGACATTGGCCGGCCTGCAGCTTCCCAGGGACCCGACCGAGCTGCTGGAGTCGGGCGTGCTGTATTGCCGCTTTAAAAATAAGGATGAGGTCATCCGGCGATTCCAGGAGATGAAGGCCGGCTTCTGATCTGACACCACCGCGTGGTTTCAGGCCGTAGCCAGACGTTGAGGGCCCGCGCCAAGATCCAGGTGCGGGCCCTTATCTTTCTCCCGGCCTGAACACGACCATCAAACTATCGGGGGACGACACCATGACCGACAGCGTGATTACCCGCCTGCTGCCCGGCGGCTCGCCGGAAGGCGAGATGAAGCCCATGGGCTATATCGCCGACGACTTAGTGGCCGACGGCACCGCCGACGAACGTGGCCACATGTTCTTCACCAATCCGGCCGGCACCGTCAATGTGGGCGTCTGGGAGTGCACGCCGTGCACCGAGGAGGCACTCGATTACCCTTTTGACCAGTGTTGCTTCGTGCTTGATGGCACCATGACCATCACCGACCAAAGCGGCCATACCGAGACCTATACGGCGGGCGACGCATACGTCATCCCGCGCGGTTTCAAAGGCCATTTTAAAATGACCGGGCATTACAAAAATTATTTCATAACCGTGGAACCCGAGGTAAAGGATTAGGGAATGTATGAAATCGACCCCACACGAAGCGACCTGGTCGAAGAGTTCAATCAAAATCCCGGCGGACCTTATAGCCCCGAGTTGACCCTGGTGGTCAACCGCCTGCGCCTGGGACCCATGAGCGAGCGCACCATCATCGTCTCCACCAAGCGCGGTGTTGAGTGGACTCTGGCCAAGATGCCGACGGTTCGCGGCGCCAAGCTGGAGTTCTATGAAGACCTGGTTTTCGACGACTACTTTGAAGCCGCCAAAAAGGTCTTCCGCATGCGCTGGCAGGCGGTCACCGGCGTCGCGTTGGTCTAGAGGGGGGAATGTGAAATGAAAAAGATCGTTGGTTATGCCAATGCCTGGACGGTCATGCCGGGCGATTCTCTCAACGTCATGGTCAGCACCTACGGGCCCACGAGTTATCGTGCTGACTTGGTGCGGGTAATCTGCGGCGACGACGAGCCCGATCACGACATCTATCGCGAAGAGGAAATCGCCGCGCCCTTCGCCGGCGATTATCCCGGCCGCGACCAGCCTACCGTGGCCGGCTCCTATGTGACCATTCCCTCGAGCCCGGTGGTGACCGGGCTGGACAGCTTCACGGTCCAGGCCTGGGTCTTTCCCACCACCCCGGACAAGGGCGCCCAGGGCCTGATCGCCAACTGGGACGAGGCCAGCGCCAGCGGCTTCGCCCTGACCATCGACGACAATGGAGCAGCCGCCATGCGGCTTGGCGACGGCAGTGGCGGCGTGACCAGCGTCAGCACCGGCAAGCCATTGGCGGCCCGGCGCTGGAATTTAGTTACCGCCGCCTATGATGCGGCGGCGGGAGCGCTTTGCGTCTCCCAGGATTTCATCGGCTCCCAGCTTGAAGCCAGCGCCAGCGCCAGCGCCACGGGGGTCGTCGGCTTCACGCCCGCCATGGCCAGCGCCCAGCCGTTGATCATGGCCGCCCTGCCGGCGACCCATCCGGCGGGCCGGCCCGGCGCCAGCCACTTCTTCAACGGCAAACTCGACCGGCCGCGGCTGGTCGCCAGCGCTCTTGACCTGGCTGCCAGCGCCGCCCTGGGCTGGGACGCTTTCCCTTATGAGCGCGACACTTCGGTGGTCGCGGCCTGGGACTTCTCGCGCGACATCGGCGGCGATGGCGTCACCGACACCGGCCCCAACGGCCTCCATGGCAAGGCGATCAATTTGCCGTCACGCGGGGTCAAGGGCTTCAACTGGAGCGGCACCGAGCAGAACTGGAACCACGCGCCCCAGCAATACGGCGCCATACACTTCCACGACGACGACCTCTACGACGCCGAATGGGAAACCGACTTCACCTATGAAATCCCGGCGGATCTGCGCAGCGGCGTCTACGCGGTGCGCCTGCGGGCCGACGATGACGAGTGGTACGTGACGTTTTTCGTGCGCCCGCCCCGGGGTACGACTACGTCGAAGCTCGCCTTCCTGGCCTCGACCGTGACATACCTGGCCTACTCCAACTACCAATGGCTGATGAACAACCGCTTCTCGGAAGTGACCGAGACCTTCTGGACCACCCTGGATCCGGGCGATGTCTTCCTCCAGGAGCATCAGGAATTCGGCCTGTCGACTTACGACACCCATTCCGACGGCAGTGGCGTGCGCTATACCTCGCGCCTGCGGCCGGTGCTCAACATGGCGCCCAAAACGCCGCTGTGGAGCTTCAATCCCGACACCCACATCCTCGGCTGGCTCGAAGAGAAGGGCATCGAGTACGACGTCATTACCGACGAGGACCTGCATAACGAGGGCGTCGCGGTACTCGAGCAGTACGCCGCCGTGGTCACTGGCGCCCATCCCGAGTACTACACCACGCCCATGTGGGACGGCCTGCGGACCTACCTGGCGCGGGGCGGCCGCATGGCCTATCTCGGCGGCAACGGCTTCATCTGGCGCTGCGCCCTGTCGGACGACATGCCGGGCGCGCTTGAGTTGCGCCGGGCCGAGGACGGCATCCGCTACCGCGACGAGGAGCCGGGTGAGTACTACCTCGAGTTCACCGGCGAGTACGGCGGATTGTGGCGCCGTCTCGGCATGGCGCCCCAGGCGCTCTGCGGCGTCGGCACGGTGGCGGTCGGCTTCGACGCCTCGGGCTACTATGTGCGCAAGGAGGCGAGCTTCGACGCCCGCGCCGGATTCATCTTCGAGGGCATCGGCGACGACGAGGTGATCGGTGACTTCGGCATCCTCGGCGGCGGCGCCAGCGGCTCCGAAATCGACGCCGCCGACGCCATGGCCGGCACCCCGCCCCACACCCTGATCCTGGCAAGCTCCGAAGGCCATTCGGCAAACACGATGATCGTGCCCGACGAGATCGGCTTTAACCATGCCGCCATGGACGGCATTCAAAACCCCAACGTGCGCGCTGATATGACGTTCTTCGAGACGCCCAGCGGCGGCGGCGTGTTCTCGGTCGGCTCCATCACCTGGCCGGGCAGCCTGCCCCACAACGGTTACGACAACAACGTCTCACGGGTCAGCGAGAACGTGCTGCGCCGTTTCCTTGATGACGCCCCGTTCGCCATGCCCGACGCGTGACGGCGCGGCACGCTCTGCTGTTCGATCTCGACGGCACTCTGACCGATCCCAAGCAGGGGATTACCGGCTCGATCCAGTACGCTCTGGAGAAACTCGGCGAAGCGGCGCCTGAGGCCGACGATCTTGTTTGGTGCATCGGGCCGCCGCTGCAGGAGTCTTTCGACCGGTTGCTCGGCGGCCCCGAACGGGCCGGCGAGGCCCTAGCGTTCTACCGCGAGCGATTTTTCGCCAAGGGGCTGTACGAGAACGCAGTTTATCCGGGCATTACCGACGCGCTTGAGACCCTACGGGTGGACGGCTTCGAGCTCTACGTGGCAACCTCCAAGCCCCACGTCTACGCCACCCGCATCGTCGAGCATTTCGATCTGGCGCGGTTCTTCACCGCCATCTTCGGCCCTGAACTGGACGGTACCCGGCGCGAAAAGGCGGCGCTCATCGTCCATCTCCTGGACACGCAGCAACTCGATCCGGCAAACTGCGTCATGATCGGCGACCGCGAACACGACATCCTCGGCGCCCGCGCCAACAATGTGGCCACAGTTGCGGTCACCTGGGGCTACGGTGCGCCGGACGAACTCACCGCCGCAAAGCCCGATGCTACCTGCGATGCGCCGGATGAACTGCCAGTGATGCTACGCGGGTTGTTGGACCAGGCTCAGGACTCATTGATTGATCCAGAAGATGACGATATCAGCGATACAGATTG
>CAZYDR010000123.1:0-10110 GCA_964645285.1 uncultured Alphaproteobacteria bacterium | reverse complement strand
TGTCCTGCCCCCCTATAACTGGTCCACGTAACGGGTGATATTCAACGAAGGTGTGGAGGTATTGGGATGGCCAGGAAGCGATATTCTGATGAGGATGTATTGAACCTGCTGCGCCAGATTGAACTCAGTCTGGCGTCTGGCAGCAGTGTCGAGACGGCCTGATCGATCACACCCGGCGTTCGCGACAACCGCAAAAGGCAAACCGGGATAGCGGTGCGTTCCGGCCTGCGGGTGGTGGAGTTCGGTAAAGAAACCACGCGCGTTCAACTGCGGGTCGGATAGGAGCTCCGTATTGTCGAGAACGGCGCCCGCCGGAACACCTGCGGCCTGCAAGGATTTCATGACGGCATCGCGGTCTTGCTGCGATGTCCAGGCTGCGATCGCTTAGTCCAGGTTGTCATGATGGACATGCCGCCCCTTGGGCGTAGCAAATCGCGGGTCATCGGCCCAAGACTGCCTGCCCATTGCGCAACACAGTCGACGCCATTGATCGTCCGATATGACCGAGATGGCGATCCACCGGTCCTCACCCGCGCATGGATAACAGCCGCGCGGCGCATAGTCCGCATGACGGTTCCCTTGCCGGCCATGGTCCGTCCCGTCATAGGAGTAGTCCGCGGTGGCGTCGAGGAGGAGCGTTGTTGAGCATTCGAGGAGCGACAGATCGATGTGTTGACCAACTCCCGTCCGTTGCTTGTGCCACAGCGCGGTGAGCAGGGCGACGCCGCCGAAAATGCCGGCGACCGGATCGCCATAGGCCATGTTGGAAAGGAGCGGCGGACCGCCTAGGTAACCCTGCCGGTTAGCAAGCCCGCTCAATGCCTCGATGGTGGTGCCCCAGGCAAGGAAGCCCTTGTCCGGCCCCGTTCCGCCCAATCCGGTCAGGGAAAGGGAAATGATCGCGGGTTTGATCGCTGTCAGGCTGTCATGATCAAGGCCCAGCTTGTGGATTGCCCCGACGCTGAAATTGGTGACCACCGCATCGCTTTGACGCACGAGGGCGGCGAATGTCTCCTGTCCGCGTGGATCGGTAAGATCGAGCGCGATTGCCAACTTGCCGGTGTTCAATTCATTGAAGAGCGCATTTCGGTTATAGGGCCGGTGACCCGGTTCGTGATGCGGGTAGCGATAGGTGAACCGGCTGTCCTGCGACGAGGTGACCGGACCCCGCCAGCGGTCGGGATGGCGCAGGGATTCTACGTGGATCACTTCGGCGCCGAAGTAGGCGGTGAACTGCGTTGCCAACGGGCCGGCCCACGAATGGGTGCAGTCCAACACGCGGATAGCGGCCAATGGTAAGGGCCTGTCCGTTGATGGTTGATCGCCCATAAAGGCCACTCCAGCATCGGCCATGGATGTCGGCTCGCAGTCGTCTTCAGTGAACGGTTTCGGCTCGTCGCTCATGATGAAGGGGGGAGCCGTAACGGCCATTTCGCGGCCGTCCAAGGGCACAACGGAAAAGAAGCCGCGGGCCCCCAGGTGGGGCGAGGCCAGGAGATCGGGTACCGTGCTGACAGGTCCGCAGGCAAGCCGATGGGCCTGGGCCACGCGATAGATCTCCTCGCTATCGCGGGCGGAGAGCCAGTTCGCGAGAAGCGCATCGACTTCATCCGCCCGCTCGAGCCGTTCGCGCGACGTCGCGAACCGCGGGTCTTCGGCCAGTTCTTTGCAGCCGATCAGATCGCAGAACGAGCGCCATTCCCGATCCTCGAGGATCGAAATGTTGATGTAGCCGTTGCGGCACGAGTAGTTGTATATGGGATGATAAGCAACCGCCCGCCGCTTGCCGCTGCGACGCCAAGTCCAGCCGGTGTAAGAGGCAATAGTCAGGGCGGCTTCCAGGAGCGTCGCCGTGACCTCCTGGACCGAGATGTCCACTTGCTGCCCCCGCCCGTCTTTCCGGCGGGCGAACAGGGCGGCCAGCGTGGCCGCGTTGGCGCATGCTCCGGCTAGGATTTGCGATTGGACGCCCTGTCCACCCAGGGGCTCACGGTCGGGTTCCCCGACCCCGTATATGAACCCGCCGAGCGCGTTGATGATCAGTTCATCGGCAAGGAAGTCGCGGTACGGCCCGACGTTTCCGAACGGCGTGACCGATGTCACCACCAACGCGGCATTGCGTTAGCATAAACGGTTGTACTGGAGGCCGAGTTCAATCGCGGATCGCGGAAGAAACCCGTGTACCAGGATGTCGGACTGATCCACCAGCCCCATGAGGACGTCGTAGCCGCGGGCGTCGGTGATATCGAGGGTCACGCATTTCTTGCCGCGATTAAGGGCGGTCCAAACGGTACTCCCCATCGGTGGGTAGACCGGGCGGACGGGTAATTCGATACGGACGACTTCGGCACCCAAACCTGCCATCAGTAGTGCGCAATAGGAACCGCCGACGCCGCTCCCGACGTCCAGAACGCGCAAATCCGCCAAGGTATGCGGTGCGTCGTCCGCCTTCAAGTTGATGCGGCGGGTGTCGGCCATCTCGGACTCGGCGCCGCTCTCTCCGTATCGGATCAAGGACTGCTAGCAGCCCTTGAAGATCGGGGTACGTTTCTCGAGGAAAGCCTTCATGGCTTCCTCTCGATCTTCCGTCGTGAATGTCATGATCTGCAGTTCGCGCATGACCTTCCGGGACGCATCCTGCCCCGCGATACCGAGGACCATATTGGCGGCACGCTTGGTAAAGGCGACCGCCAACGGCGGCAGTCCCTCGAATATCTTGACATATTCCTCGACCGTGGTGGTATCCCAGTATTTGGTGTTCCATGCCATTTTGTAAGCTTCCGCCCAGAGGTAAAATTCAAACACTTCCTCAATACGATTGCATTGCCTATCAGGCTCTAGATATTAACATGCACTAGACAGGGATCCGGCCTGCGCTTTGGATGGGCTCCAGCCGGATCAGCCCTTCCCATTCACCGTGCCACGACTAACATAGCAACTGGTACATAAAATGGCGGCTTTACAGCTATCCTGCTGGTCGAACATTTTTCGAATTCGCCCGCGATCTGTCTGACACCTACATCGTCATGGATCGCGGCGAAGTGGTTCTGGCAGGAGACGCCAGCAACATGGTGGAAGCCGATGTCCGTCGCTACCTTACGGTCTGAACCGGAACCAGCACCCAGCCGCGTCCGTGGCGTCGCCGAAGTCGGCTTTGTCCGCAAGCAAGACAAAACCCGGCTCGATCACTTATTCCAACACGACCCACTCCGGGTGTTGTTCCCGACACCGCTAACAGACGAGCCTCCGTGTGCCGTTCTAGTCACCACGTCGGGCGGTCTGGTCGGCGGCGACCGGCTGGATATCTCCGTAACCGCCGGTCCAGACACACAGGTTTTGGCGATGGCCCAGGCGGCGGAAAAGGTCTACCGCTCCGCCGGAGACGACAGCCGCATCGATGTTCACCTGTCAGTCGGGGAGAACGCCGGACTGGAATGGCTGCCCCAGGAAACCATCCTGTTCGATGGCGCCCGCCTGCGCCGCTGCACGATCATTGATTTGGCCGCCGGGGCAAACATCCTAGCCGGGGAAATCCTGGTGTTTGGACGTATCGCCAGCCAAGAACGGTTAACCCAGGGACTGCTACGCGAGGAATGGCGGGTGCACCGCGAGGGCCGTTTGGTTTGGGCCGACGCGTTACACCTTGAAAATGATATAGCGTATACCTTCGCCGAACCCGCCTGTTTCGACGGGGCCACGGCGCAGGCTACGGCAATCTATGCCGGTAACGATGCTTTCCAACACCTCGACCTGGCCCGATCCCTGCTCGACGACAAATTACGCACCGCCGCCACGGTGGTCAATGGTGTGCTGGTGGTGCGCTGGCTGGGTCCTGATCCTGCTCAATTGCGCCGCGCCTTCGGAAAATTTTGGGCCGGGTTTCGCCATGGCAGCACCGGACGGCCCGCGACTCTGCCCCGACTTTGGACGATTTGAGAGGACGAATTCATGAAACTGACACCACGGGAAAAAGACAAACTGATCCTGGCGACTGCCGCCATGGTGGCGCGACGGCGACTGGAACGGGGCGTCAAACTGAACCACCCGGAGGCCATCGCACTGATCAGCGACTTTGTCGTCGAAGGGGCGCGCGACGGCACCTCGGTCGCCGACCTGATGCGCGACGGGGCAAGTGTGCTGACCCGCGATCAGGTGATGGATGGTATCCCTGAGATGATCCACGACGTTCAGGTCGAAGCCACCTTCCCCGACGGGACCAAGCTGGTCACCGTGCATAACCCGATCCGTTGAGGAGAAACCCATGATCCCAGGAGAAATCATCGTCGCCGACGGAGACATCGTTCTCAACGAAGGCCGCCAAACGACCACCGTGAGCGTTGCCAACACCGGCGACCGTCCGGTCCAGGTCGGCTCTCACTATCATTTTTTTGAGGCCAACGCCGCGCTGGATTTCGACCGTGACGCGGCCCGCGGCCAGCGGCTCGACATTCCGGCTGGAACGGCGGTCCGTTTTGAGCCCGGGCAGACACGCGAGGTAACGCTGATCCCTTATGCGGGCAATCGCATCGTCAAAGGCTTTAACGCAAAAATTCAAGGAAAGTTGGAGGACTGAGCCATGGCAAATACCATTGACCGCAGCGCCTACGCCGCCATGTTCGGCCCCACTGTTGGCGATCGTGTGCGCCTTGCCGATACGGACTTGTTTATCGAGGTCGAAGAAGACCGTACCCATTACGGCGAGGAAGTGAAATTCGGCGGCGGAAAGGTGATCCGCGACGGCATGGGCCAGTCCCAGATCAGCCGTGAGGATGGCGCCGTCGACACCGTCATCACCAACGCCCTGATCGTCGATCATTGGGGGATCATCAAGGCCGACGCCGGGCTCCGGGACGGGCGTATCGTCGCCATCGGCAAGGCCGGCAATCCTGACGTTCAGCCCGACGTGGATATCATCATCGGCCCCGGCACCGAAGCCATCGCTGGGGAAGGCCGCATTCTCACGGCTGGTGGCATCGATGCCCACATACACTGGATTTGCCCGCAACTGGTCGACGACGCGCTGCATTCCGGTATCACCACCATGCTCGGCGGCGGCACCGGCCCCGCGGAAGGCACCAACGCAACCACCTGCACGCCCGGCCCCTGGCACATGGCGCGCATGCTGCAAGCCGCCGAGGGTCTGCCGGTCAATTTGGGGTTCTTCGGCAAGGGCAATGCGTCTGAGCCTGATGCGCTGATTGAACAGGTTAACGCCGGGGCCTGCGGCCTGAAATTGCACGAAGATTGGGGCACCACGCCGTCGGCCATCGACCGCTGTCTCGATGTTGCCGAGGCCATGGACGTGGCCGTCGCCATCCACACCGACACCCTTAATGAATCCGGCTTCGTCGAAAACACCACGGCGGCCTTCAAGAACCGCACCATTCACGCCTTTCATACTGAGGGTGCCGGTGGCGGCCATGCGCCGGACATCATCAAGCTTTGTGGCGAGGCCAATGTGCTACCGTCTTCGACTAACCCGACGCGACCCTTTACCGTCAATACCATCGACGAGCATCTCGATATGCTGATGGTTTGCCACCACCTGGATAGCCGCATTCCCGAAGACGTCGCTTTCGCCGAAAGCCGTATCCGGCGGGAAACCATCGCGGCGGAAGACATCCTGCACGACATCGGCGCGTTTTCCATGATCGCGTCGGACAGCCAGGCCATGGGCCGGGTCGGCGAAGTCATCATCCGCACTTGGCAGACCGCCGATAAGATGAAAAAACAGCGAGGCTCTCTGCCCAGCGAAACTGGAAATAACGACAACTTGCGGGTCAAACGCTATATCGCCAAATACACCATCAATCCGGCCCTGACCCACGGCATCGCAAACCATGTGGGCTCGGTCGAAGTCGGCAAACTGGCCGATCTGGTGTTGTGGAACCCGGCCTTCTTCGGCGTCAAACCGGATTTAATTTTAAAGTGCGGCACCATCGCGTCGGCCGCCATGGGCGACCCCAATGCCTCGATCCCGACACCCCAGCCGGTGCACTATCGGCCCATGTTTGGGGCGTTCGGCAAGTCGCTCAGCGAAAATTCGGTGAGCTTTGTCTCCAACGCGGCGCTTGGTGAGGACATCCCCAACCGGTTAGGGCTGGCCAAGGAGGTTATGGCCGTGTCGCGAACCCGCAGCGTGACCAAGAAAGACATGATGCTGAACTATGCCACGCCGGTGATGGAGGTCGATCCCGAAACCTATGAGGTTCGTGCCGATGGCGAGGCGCTGATTTGTGAGCCTGCCCAGGAACTGTCCCTGGCGCAACGCTACTTTTTGTTTTGATCATGCGCCGGGCCGCGCAGTTTCATCGTTCCAACCATTGGCCGGAGACCGCTTGCGTCGGTACCGTAACCCTTGCCATGGATCAGCGCCACCGGCGGCGGTTTGCCATGACCGACGACGATGGTCAGGCATTCCTGCTCGATCTGGACGAAGCCGCCATGCTAGGAGATGGCGACGGGTTGGCGCTGGACGACGGCGGTATCATCCGTGTTGTCGCCGCCGATGAACTGGTCTGCGACGTGACCGGAAAATCCCCCGGCCATACGGTGCGGCTGGCCTGGCATATCGGCAACCGGCATATCCCGATCCAGGTGCTCGACGATGGCACCCTGCGGATTTTGGATGATCATGTCCTGGTACAAATGCTGGAAGGCTTAGGCGCCACCGTTCACCAGCACTTGGCTCCCTTTTGTCCCGAACCGGGGGCCTATGCCCATGCTCACTGAACGGGCGCTATACCGGCTGATTACCTGGCTGTCGCCGAGCTTCCCGGTCGGTGGCTATAGCTACTCGCACGGCATTGAATTCGCTATCGAAGATGGATTAATCACCGATCGGATCAGTCTTACACGGTGGGTTGAGGCTATTATTCGCCATGGTGCCGGGCGCAATGATGCGATCCTGTTCCGAAGCGCCTGGCAGGCGGTTGCCGACGACGACCCGGTCGCCCTTGCCGAGGTTGCAGAAATGGCCGACGCCCTTCGAGCGACGCCGGAAATGGCCTTGGAGAGCACTGCCCAAGGCCAGGCCTTTCTCGATACGTTGACCAAAGCCTGGCCCGATACGAATTTCCAGACGTGGGCGCAAACCCTTGCTGACTTGGACCGCCCACCGGCCTATGCGGTTGCCGTCGGCGTCGCCGCAGCGGCGTCAAGCGTACCCCTTGGTCATGCTCTGACCGCCTATCTACACGCCACAGCCGCCAATCTGATTTCTGCCGGTGTGCGGTTGGTGCCCCTGGGCCAGACAGACGGGCAATTGGCCCAAGCCGCTCTCGAAGTTCCCACCCAGGCCGCCACCGAGCAGGCTTTACGCCGTCCACTCGACGATTTCGGTAGTGCTACGCCTATGGTCGACTGGACCTCTATGAAACACGAAACCCAATACACGAGGTTATTTCGATCATGAGCAGCCCTTTGAGAGTAGGTATCGGCGGCCCCGTCGGTTCCGGCAAGACGGCCTTACTGGACCGCTTGTGCAAACACCTGCGCGAAGATTACAATATCGCCGCCATTACCAATGATATCTATACCCGCGAGGATGCCGAATTCCTAACCCGGTCCGGTGCACTGAGCCCCGACCGAATTGTCGGCGTCGAGACCGGCGGCTGCCCGCACACCGCCGTCCGTGAGGATGCCTCTATGAACTTGGCGGCGATTGTCGACCTCAATCAAAAGTTTCCCAAACTCGACATAGTGTTCGTGGAATCCGGCGGCGACAATCTGGCGGCGACGTTCTCACCGGAACTGGCCGACATCACCATCTATGTCATCGACGTATCCGCCGGCGACAAGATCCCCCGCAAAGGCGGCCCGGGCATCACCCGGTCCGATCTTCTTGTCATCAACAAGATTGACCTAGCCCCCATGGTCGGAGCCGACCTGAGCGTTATGGACAGAGATGCCAAGAAAATGCGCGGCGATCGCCCGTTCGTTTTTTCCAACCTGAAGGTGGGCACGGGCTTGAAGGACATTGTCGACTTTATCTTAAAAGCTGGCGGCATCGAACGCATAGAAGGGCGCTGTCAGGGGAAAGCGAACCGGTATCCGAAGGTCGTGATTCACCCGCCCTCAGGCCGCAAGCTGGCGCCACTCGGCTAGGGCATCTTGTAGGGCCGACCGCCGGCTAGCTTGTCATGGACGAAGTCTATGCTCCAGATATGGTTGGGTAAATGTGTGGAGGATGTATCTACGGCTGGAGCGCATTTTATACACAAAATCAGCCACTAAGAGGACAGCGCCGCCAACATAGTGGGAAGCGGTCTTACTCATGAATTAGGACCATTCTAGTCTAACCGATGACATTAGTGCGCGCGGTCAAAGATTGACTTTCGTCCAGTATTGCTTCCCCAGTCTAGTTTGAACCTGTAATACCCCCTTGCGCTGATAGGGACCCCTAGGCGGACAGAACCCGTGTCACATCCTTGGCTGTCTGGATGCCGGATTTATGGGCCCCGGCGACAGTGGCCCATAGACTGGGACTGCAGGCTTCACCAGCGAACCACACTCGTTTGCCGACCGGCGCCCTGAGCGCCTGACGCAAGCGATGGGCGCCGGGCTCGGCCGAGGCGTGCGAACCCAGGGTGTAGGGGTTTTTCCCCCATTGGGTCGCATGGGCCTTGATCAGTTCCTGTTCGACCTTCGAGCCGAATATTTTACGCAGCTCCGCGAGGCCGAACGCGATGGCGCCTTCCATGCCCTCTTCCTCCAGGGCCCGGGCGAATTCGCCGCCCACATCGCCGAACGACAGGTTGGAGCCGCCGATGTTGGTCAGCATGCCGAATCCCCGGGGCGATTTTCCGCCGCCAGGCGCCAGCTGGTAAATCAGGTAGCCGTCGTCGCCGGTGCCTAGAAAATTGCGGCGGAACTGAAAGGCGATGTGGTTGTACAGACCCATCGAGATGCCGTGAAATGAATCCTGTTTTTCCACCGGGAGACTGGGCGTGAACGCGACACCCTCGCTCGCCAGCACCCCGGTCGAGACGGTGACGATGCAGGCGCGGGCCTTGATTACGCCGCGGTCCGTATGCACCGCGACCCCTTGGCTGCTCCAATCGATGTTCGTCGCCCGGGTCGAGAGTTCAACCGGAATGCCGCGCGCGCTGTGCGTCCAGAGCGCCCCGTAGCCTTGCCGGCAATACCAATCGGTACCGCTTTCACCGCTCCACCAGTCGGCGGTAGAGAAGCGGTCGAAATCCTTGCCCATCTCCCAGGGGCCGATCAGAAGATGGGCGAGATCGTCCCATCCGCCGCCCGCAGGCGCGACGGAAGCGGCGCTCACGTCATGGCCCTTGCGCCCGGCCCGCGAGATGGCCTGAATGGCTTTGTCATGGGCGCTGTCGTAGGCCGCGTATTCCTGGTCCGTAGCTTCCCGCTGGCCCACATAGAGCATTTCGTCAGCCGGCGCTTCGTACAGGTCAAAGCCGTTTTGCTGGCCATAGGCGACGAACGGGTTGAGATGCTTGATATGCAGCCAATGGGCGCCGATGTCATAGGGCACGCCAAAGATCGAGGTATTGGTGTGGACCCGTCCGCCAATCCGCTTGTCGGCCTCGATCACCGTGACCGACAGTCCCGCCTGCATCAGTTGTCTGGCCGCCGCCATGCCCGCGGCCCCGGCGCCGATGACTACCACGTCCGGCTCCGCCGACCGCGCGAGGCGTGGAAAAATCGATGCTGTGGCAAAGGACGCTGCGAGTTTGAGTAAATGGCGACGGTTTAGAATGTTTTTCAAATTTAGTTTCTTCTCGGTGAAAGGCGGTCAGCAAATTTTGTTTTAATTCGGCGTGAGCATCGTGATGCCTATCCTATCGCTTCCTGGACAGGTCCCGTAGACTCTAAGTCCTGATTGCCCAACAGTTCAAGCGAGCGATGAGAAAAAAGAGGGGGCAAGGCAGGCCCCGCCCCCATTGGCACCGATTGCCGAGTTGCATGGTGGGTCATTGGACCTGCAAAGCGAGGTCGGCGTCGGCACCACCGTTACAGTGCGGTTTCCAGCGGAGCGGATCGTCTCGGAGATGACGAACGTGTCAACAGCGGAGCAAATTGTAAAGCCCCCTATCATCCCCAGACCCAGGGCAAGATCGAGCGTTGGCACCAGACCCT
>CAZYDR010000122.1:0-10155 GCA_964645285.1 uncultured Alphaproteobacteria bacterium | reverse complement strand
CCTCGCCCCTATCATGGAACGATGCTATCAGACCTCACGTTTTCACACAGCCTGGGTCATTAGGAGAAGTATTGGATCAATCTAAATGCCGTCTGCTTAGCACCCGTAAGCAGAAGTCTTCTCAGATTTTGTCCGGTTCCGCAATCTGGTGATTTCGAGCATACCCACCCCCAAGAGATTCCGCGTTTATGGATTATCCCATCCCTCACGACAGATATTTTATATTTTCAGAAACTGGCTTGCTATCTCGCCACAGGAAGGCCAGAGAGCATGATGGGTGCCTATCAAGGACAATTTAGGTGTGGGTATGTCCCTCAACCCTAACGGCTCTGTACCCGACTTAAATATATACCAGAGTATATACTGTATGTCTGATTCTTAACTTAAAGACCTTATTATCAACGTATTAGATAGATAAAGTGGCGGAGGGAGCGGGAGCCATCTACCCCATCTATTATGGCGTTCTGTTCTACATGGATGCGACCCCGTGGCCGTCGGGCTGCGATTTCGATTTGCTGGCGTTCACACTACGGCAGGTGTTTCGGCCGTTCGAAGTCTGGAGTTCGCGTGAGTATGTCGTTGCGCCGTTCGAATGCCTTGGGTTTAGCAGCGGCCCGCCGCTGACAGTGCGTTTCCTCGCGACACTGCAAACAATCGTCAGCTACGGCCTGTTCACTTTGTTCCTGCTGGCGTTGCGCAAGCGCTTCCGGATGCTTTGATCGGCGCGCCGTTGACGCCGAAGAATAATGACCACAGAGGCACAAAGGAAGAAGGTAGGGGACCAGCGAAGTTTTTGGCGCGAAGCGCCCTTAAGAATCCTTTCTTGCTTCTCTGTGTCTCTGTGCCTCTGTGGTCAAAACACTTCCCTTAATCCGCCGTCTCGGCCTGTCGCCGCTGATGGACGGCCTCGCGGTGGGCGATGTAGACCGTGGTGGCGATGATGACGGCGGCGCCGACGCCGGACCAGATGTCGAGTACCTGGTCGAAGGCAAGCCAGCCGACCACGGCCATCATCGGCAGACGGACGAAGTCGAACGGCAGGATGGCCGTCGCCTCGGCCATGGAGAAGGCGCGGGTGAAACTGATGTGGCCCAAACTGCCGCAGGCGCCGATGGCCAGCATCCAGGCCAGTTCAGTGAGGGTCGGCGTGGTCCAGACGAACAGCGCCGGGATCAGCGACGCCGGGGTCAGGAACAACACCATGTAGAAGACGATGGTCATAACCGGCTCGGTGCGCGAAAGCAGCTTCACCAGACATACCGAGAAGCCCATCATCATCGACGACACCAGCACCATCATGGCGACCGGCGAAATTTCGATGACGCCTGGGCGGAGAATGATCATGGCTCCGAGAAAGCCCATGATAACCGCCGTCCAGCGCCGCGCCCGCACGACCTCGCCGAGGATGAACACAGCCGCCACGGTGGCGAATAGCGGCGCCGTGAAACTCAGCGCCACCGCATCGCCCAGGTTCATGATCGAGATCGCCGAAAACCAGCAGACCATGGCGATCAGTCCGACGGCGGTGCGGACTATGAGTAGCGGCAGGCGACTGGTGCGAAGCACCCCGAAACCGTTGCGCATGAGCCACGGCGACAGCACCACAAGGCCGAAGAAGTTACGGAAAAAGACCAGCTCGAGAGGATCGATGGAAGTCGACAGATGGCGGATCATCGCCGTCATGGCGGTGAAGAAAGCAGCGGCGACGATCATCAGCAAGGCGCCCTGAACCGGATTATCGCGCACGGTTGCGGCGCTGACGGTTCGTGTCGGTACAATTGTGTCGGGGGTGGCGGTCACGGGCATCATGGCATGACCATAGGGGCGACACCGCCCGGGCGCCAGTCACCATGGCGGGCAACTGCTCCGCGTCAGACGCCGGCGAAAACCCCGGCGCAGCCACCATGGTTCCGAGCCACGTTGCTTAACACCTTGTGGCTGGTCTCGGCGGTATCGGGATCGATCGTAATCACCTTGCAGCGCGGGTCGGGTCCAAGAATGATGACCTCGAGGCTGTCGCCGATCTTAAGCTTGCGGTCGACCAGTTCATCTTCATAGAAGCCGCCGCCCGAATCCCAGTCGACATAGAAGTTGGCCCGGAACCGGCGCTTGTCGAGGGCCATGTCCGTCTCCTCGCTAAGCTGAGCCACGGTCTGCAGCGAGAGCGGCCGGCAATCAACCAGGTTCTTCTGCGTGTAGTGGAGGGTCAACGCGCCGTTGGACTCGCCTTTGATGCTTTCGAGAAACGCCGAATCATCGATGTCGAAAACCGAGCCGTCGGGGTTTTCAACCTCGACAGCGAAGGCGTCGGCCAGGGGATAGGGCGAATTGAGTTGTTCCTTGAGGGCGGCATCCATGGTCGCCGGCTTCAGGGTTTCCCCATGGCGTTTGAAGCGCGGCGTATAGAGCACCATCTCCTCCTGCTCGCGCGACGTATGCTAGGGAAACGCCGCATTGGACGCCGCCGACGACGATATGCCGTAGATGCGGTCACCCATGAGGCCGGCGAAGGCGGCAAAGATGTCGTCGATCTGCTCGCCGCCCATGCTCTTTACCGGATAGCGCCAGACGCTCTCAATAACGCCGATCTTGGTCATCACCTCGCCCCCACCTTTTTTTCGTTGCACCACACACCTTAGACGGCATTGCGAACGATTGGCAGTCTCGACGTGAGGCCAGGATGGGCCGCTCTAAAACATGCAGCGCTCAACCTCGATCATACCGCCGGGTAAAATTTGCTCATCGAGGCTCAGTTCGATGGGCGTCTGGGTGGGATCATCAGCGCGCACAACAATGACCAGTCGCTCATAGGTCGTCTTGGTAAACCCGCCGGCGATCTCCACCGCCATGGCGACGGTCATGCCCTCCAAATGAGCATAGGTTCCCGGGCTTTCGACCTGGCCGAAAATCTCAATTTCGCTGTAATTGACCACATCGACGGTAACCAGCGGGCTGAGTACATAACCTTTGTCCAGGGCTGCGGTGGCATAGTCGCGAAACTGGCGAAGGGTCATACCACTGGCGGCGAACGGCCCGATCAACGGCAAGTCGGCGCACCCCGACTCGCCGACTTTGACCTCGCCGGACAGGTCGTGATAGCCGAGGACGGTAATCGTCAGATTGTCGCCCGGTCTGATCTGGTAGTTGGAAGGCAGGTGGTCCGCCAGGGCCGGTAGCCCCGTGGTTAGCGAAATTACAAGGCCGAAAGCTCCCCTCATCAAAACAGCCGTCAAATTCGTACCGAAGACGTTTTCCAGTTTCCCGAACATCGCCAATCCCTAACAAGAATTCCGGATTCAAACCGTTCGCATTGTACCGGAGCTTCGTTAATCGCTCGTGAAGAGCAGTGAAAAAATTTAGACCCATGGCTGGTGACAACGGCGGCAAGGGACGATTAGATGGGTCGGGACCAATTCATGGATGGACGCGATAATGATTGCGATGAGCCGGACAGCACCGGCGACGAATAGCTCATGAAGCCGGTCAGCGCCGGCATTTCGCTTCGCAAGCGCTTCCCTACGGCGCTCGATGACACCGCGGCGGCGGCCGGAAACATCGGCGTCGAGGTGGTGTCCAGCGTTGCCCTGATCCTCCATATCGAGGATGCCTGCTACGACCTCATCGCCGACTGTTACGGGCACGGCGAGGTCACCGTCGGCACCCGATTCGTCCTCGACCACACCGCTCCGGCCATCGCCGGCAAGGCGATCGATGTGGAGGCCACGGTAGCGGCGATCAAGGGCCGGCGAGTGACCTTCGCGGTAACCGTCGAACAGGACGGCCGCGTGGTCATGCGCGGCGAGCACCAGCGTGCTTTCGTTGCCGCGGAACGGTTCGCCTAAAATATCCGGCTAGAAGCGCCGGGCTTGTCTTCCAGCACCACATAGGGATCGCCATGGTCGATCCAGCCCAGGTGGCCGCCGTGCCTGTTGTAGCCGATCAGGGCGCCGATGCGCGGGCCGTTGGAGTTGTTGGCGCCGCCGCCATGCCACGTCGCGCCACTATAGAACGCCACCGAGCCGCGCGGCATCACCGTGGATATGATTTCGCTTTCCTCGGGCTCGCGGTCGGCCGGCCACAGGTGGCTGCCCGGCACCATCTGGGTGCCGCCGTTTTCGGCCGTGAAGTCGGTCATCGCCCACATGCAATGAAGCGCCAGGGGTGGCTTGGGGTCCGGCACATACCAGATACCGTCGTCGTGGTGGATCATCTGAGTTTTCTCGCCGGGACCAATGGCGACGGTATGGGTGACATGAAGCTGTATGGCGTCGCAATGAGGCAACAGCAGAGCCTCGGCGGCGCCAAGCGCCAGCGGGGCCGCGGCGGACAGGGCCATGAGGCCCAACACCCGCTTAGTCTTGAAGCCGGCGAACTCGTCGACACCGATCCAGCGCGCGTCAATGGCCGGCTCCAGATCGGTGGCCAGGGCGTCGATGGTCGCCTCGTCCACCAGGTTCTCGACAATGGCGCAACCGGCCTCGTCGAGCGCGGCGGAAACATCGGCGAGCGCCACATCGGGATTAAAGCGGGGCATCTCCATGACCGTATCTTCCTCGTTCTATTTGGCGGCTACTGTGAACCAGGCCGCCCAATTCATGCAAGCAATTGCACCAACGCCAAGGCCGCGCGATAATCCGCGACCATTCGATCAGGGAAGATAATTATGAATACACCGTTATGGCGCCCGTCGCCCGAGCACGCCGAGACCGCTAATATCACCGCCTTCCGCCATGCGGTCGAGACCGAGTGGGGGGTGACCCTGGCGAACCACGACGCCCTGTATCAGTGGTCGATCGACAATATCGAGCAGTTCTGGACCAGCGTCTGGCGCTTCGGCGGCATTGTCGCGTCGAAGGATTGGGACGAGGTGCTGGTCGACGGTCACAAGATGCCCGGCGCCCAGTGGTTCCCGGGCGCGCGGCTCAACTACGCCGAAAATCTGCTGCGCCGCCGCGATGATGGCGACGCCCTGGTATTTCGCGCCGAGACCGGTGCCACCCGCCGGCTGTCCTTCGCCGCGCTCCACGACCAGGTCGGCCGACTCGCCCGGGCGCTGCGCGCCGAGGGGGTTGTCGCCGGCGACCGGGTCGGCGGCTTCATGCCCAATATGCCCGAGACCATCATCGCCATGCTGGCCGCCGCCAGCATCGGCGCCGTGTGGTCGTCGTGCTCGCCGGACTTCGGCGTCCGGGGGGTGATGGACCGCTTCGGCCAGATCGAACCCAAAGTGCTATTTGCCGCCGACGGCTATTTCTACAACGGCAAGACCGTCGACAGCCTGGAGCGGGTCGCCGGCATCACCGCCCGCTCGCCGAGCATCGGCCGGGTAGTAGTGGTGTCTTTGGCGGCGGAGAACCCGGACATCAGCGGCCTCGATAACGCGGTTCACTTCGCCGATTACCTGGGCGATGCGCCGGGCGGCGACATCGATTTCACGCAACTGCCGTTCGATCACCCGCTGTTCATCATGTACTCGTCGGGCACTACGGGCATGCCCAAATGCATCGTCCACGGCGCCGGCGGCACCCTGATCAAGCACCATTGCGAACACCGTCTGCATACCGACGTGGGCGAGGACGACCGCCTGTTCTACTTCACCACCTGCGGCTGGATGATGTGGAACTGGCTGGTCAGCGGCCTCGCCATGGGAACCACGGTGATGCTCTACGACGGCTCGCCGTTTTATCCCGACGGCGAGACCCTGTGGCGCTACGCCGCCGACGAGGGTATCACCATCTTCGGCACCTCGGCCAAGTACATCGCCGCCCTGGAGAAGGCCGGTGTGCGGCCCAAGGACGGCCATGACCTGAGTCAGCTCCGCGCCGTACTATCGACCGGTTCGCCCCTGGCGCCCGAGGGCTTCGACTACGTCTACGACGCCATCAAGGCAGACCTGTGCCTGTCGTCGATCTCGGGGGGCACCGACATCATGGGCTGTTTCGCTCTCGGCAATCCCGCCGGCCCGGTGTGGCGCGGCGAGCTGCAGACCCGGGCCTTGGGCCTCAAGGTCGAGGTCTATGACGACGAAGGCCGACCGCTGGTTGGCGAGCAGGGCGAGCTGGTGTGTTCAAAGCCCTTCCCCTCCATGCCGGTATCGTTCTGGCAGGACGATGACGGCGCCAAGTACCACGCCGCCTACTTCGACCGCTTCCCCAACATCTGGAACCACGGCGATTTCGTCGAACTGACGGAACGCGGCGGCATGGTCATTCATGGCCGATCGGATGCGGTGCTCAACCCCGGCGGGGTGCGCATCGGGACCTCGGAAATCTACCGCCAGGTCGAGAAGATCGACCAGGTCATCGAGGGCATCTGCGTCGGCCAGGATTGGGACAGCGATGTCCGCGTCGTCCTGTTCGTGGTGCTGCGCCCCGGCATTACTCTGGACGACGACCTGCGCGACCGCATCAAGGCCGAGGTCCGAGCCAACACCACGACCCGCCACGTGCCGGCCAAGATCATCCAGGTCGCCGAAATCCCGCGCACCATCTCGGGCAAGATCGTCGAACTCGCCGTGCGCAACGTCATCCATGGCCGCCCGGTCCGCAACAAGGACGCCCTGGCCAATCCGGACGCGCTCAAACTCTACGAGAATCTCGAAGAACTGCAAAGCTGAGGATCCCGCCATGACCGCCATACCCGACTACGACTCATACGACGCCCTCGGCCTCGCCGAACTGGTGCGCAAGGGCGAGGTCAGCGCCGGCGAACTGCTCGACGAGGCCATCGAGCGGGTCGAGGCGACCAATCCGGTGATCAACGCCTTCACCGTGCGGTTCTATGACAGGGCCCGCGACGCCATCGCGGCGGGCCTGCCCGAAGGGCCGTTGAGCGGCGTGCCGTTCCCGCTCAAGGACCTCGGCGCGGCCCTCGCCGGCACGCCCCTGACCAACGGCTCACGGCTATTCGAACATTATGTCTGTGACGCCACCAGTACCCTGGTCGAGCGTTTCATGGCGGCCGGACTGGCGCCGTTCGGACGGACAAATTCGCCCGAATTCGGCCTCAGCTACGCCACCGAACCGACGCTTCATGGCCCGACCCGCAACCCGTGGAATCTCGATCACATCCCCGGCGGCTCGAGCGGCGGCGCGGCGGCGGCGGTGGCGGCGCGGGTGGTGCCGGCGGCCCATGCCAGTGACGGCGGCGGCTCGATCCGGGTGCCGGCATCGTGCTGCGGCCTGTTCGGCCTCAAGCCGAGCCGCGGGCGGACACCGTCAGGGCCCACCGAGTCCGACGGCTGGGCCGGCATGACCATCGGCCACGCGGTAACCCGCAGCGTGCGCGACAGCGCCGCTATACTCGACGCCATCAGCGGCCCCGAACCCGGCGACCCCTACGCGGCGCCGGCCCAGGCGCGCCCCTTCCTCGACGAGGTCGGGGCCGATCCGGAAAAACTTCGCATCGCCTTCTCGGGCCGCACCCCGAGCGACCATCCGGTGCACCCGGACTGCATCGCCGCCATGGCGGGCGCAGCCAAGCTTTGTGCCGATCTCGGCCACCATGTGGAGGAGGCCGAGCCCGACTATGACCGCGAGCTGATCGACCCGGCCCGGGCCGACATCATTGCCGCCTATTGCCGCGCTGACGTCGAGGAATCCGCCGGCCTGTTTGGCGTCGAACCCGGCACTTTGCTGGAGCCATCGACCTGGGCCTTCGCCACCGTGGCCGAGAGCATCAACGGCGCCGCCGTAGCCGCGGCAATCACCACCATGCGCCGGGTGACCCGTCAAATCGGCCGCTTCTTCGAAGACTACGACGTGCTGATTACGCCGCAACTGGCCCAGCCGCCCCTGAAGATCGGCGAGCTCAACCCGGCGCCCGACGACATGGAAGCCTATTTCGCCACAGTCTTTGGATTCTCCGGCTTCCCCGGCCTGTCCAACGCCACCGGCTGCCCGGCCATGTCCATGCCGCTCCACTGGAACGGCGACAACCTGCCCATCGGCACCCAGTTCATTGCCCGCCTGGGCGACGAAGCTACCCTGCTACGCCTCGCTGCCCAGATCGAGCAGGCCCGACCCTGGGCCCATAAGCGGCCGGATTTGGGGTGACCACAACGCAAAACAGCGCCGTGGCGACTACCGCCGCTACACGCCTGTCCATCGGGTTTTGCTGTGCCGGGCATCTCTATTCGCACCTGTTCATGCTGCTCTACCCGACCATCGTGCTGGTGTTGCCCGGTGAGTTCAACATGCCCTATGGCGAGCTGTTGACCCTGGCGACGCCGGGGTTCATCGCTTTCGGGTTGTTCGCCCTGCCCGCCGGACGCCTGGCCGACCGCTGGAGCGCCTTCGCCATGATGGTGGTGTTCTTTATCGGCACCGGGGTCGCCTCGATCCTTACCGGCCTGGCGCAAACGCCGCTCCAACTCGCCGCCGGCCTGACACTGATCGGCGTCTTCGCCTCGATCTATCATCCGGTGGGCATCGCCTGGGTGATCCGCCATTCGGTGAAACAGGGCATGGCCCTGGCGGTCAACGGCGTGTTCGGTAATTGGGGCCTGGCGGTAGCTGCGTTGTCCGCCGGCGCCCTCATTGAGTTCTCGGGCTGGCGCGCCGCCTTCATCGTGCCCGGCGTGGTCTGCGCCCTGACCGGCGTCGCCTTCCTCTATTATGCCCGGGCCGGCGCGGTGGCGGTCCATGACAAAGACCGGGTGGTCCATACCCCGGCGACCCGGCGGCAACTAATTCAGGCCTTCTCAGTCGTCGCCGTGACCGCCCTGTTCGGCGGTCTGGTGTTCCAGTCGACCACCGTGGGCATGCCCAAGATTTTCGATGAGCGCCTCGGCGGCATGGTCAGCGGCGCCCTCGGGGTCGGCGGCATGGTGGCCGTGGTCTATTTCATCGCCAGCTTCGCCCAGCTCGCGGTCGGCCATCTCATGGACCGCTTTGCCCTCAAGCCGGTCTACGTCATCGTCTATGGCCTGCAGGCGCCATTGCTGTTCGTGGCGTCGGGCCTGTTCGACGAGCCATTATTGGCGGTGGTGTTGATCTTCGCCTGTCTCAACGTCGGCGCTCTGCCGGTCAGCGACATGATCGTCGCCCGCTTTGCGCCACCGAATTGGCGTTCGACCATCTTCGGCGCCAAGTTCGTGGTGGTCTTGGGCGTGGCGTCCCTGGGGGTGCCCATGGTGGCCTACATCCACGACAACGCCGGCGACTTCACCATGCTGTTCCTGGTCGCCTCGGCCTTCGCCCTGACCGTCGCCAGCGCCGCCCTATTCTTGCCAAGTAGCCGAGCGGCCGAGGCGGTAGCGGCGGAGTAGTTCAACCCGCCCCATCCCGCTCCATCTCGGCCAACAGCCAATCGCGGAAGGCGGCGATCTTCGGCCGCTCTGCGGTGGCTTCCGAGCACACCAGGTAATAGGCGAAGGTGGCCGGCAGGCTGATGTTAAAAGGCTTGACCAGGCGCCCGGCGGCGAGGTCGGCGGCGGCCAGGGCGCTGCGCCCGAGCGCCACCCCCTGACCCCCGACCGCGGCCTGCAACACCAGGCTTGAATCCGTGAAGCCGGGGCCCCGCTTCGGATCGCCACCTTCGATGCCGGCGACGAGGAACCACACGGTCCAGTCGGTGCGGTTGTCGTCGTGGAGCAGGGTGTGGCGGTGCAGGTCCTCGAGTTTGTGGAGCGCCGGATCACCGTCGATCAGGTCGGGGCTACAGACCGGGAAGAAGTCTTCGGTCATCAGCCGGCCGGCCCGGGTCCCCTCCCACTCGCCGCGGCCATAGCGCACGGCTACATCGACGTTCTCGCGGGCAAAATCGGAGAGATGTTGGGAAGCGTCAATGCGCAGGTCAATGTCCGGATAGGCCTGGCGGAATCGGCCCAGGCGCGGCACCAGCCACTTCGACGCGATGGAAGGCAAAGTCGTGACGGTCAGGGTGCCCCGGTTATCGTCTTCGCGAATACGATCGGTGGCATCGGCTAGCAGATCGAATGACTGACCCAGAGGCGGCCCGTAGTTCTGGCCCGCGTCGGTCAGCAACAGGGCCCGGTTGAGGCGGCGGAACAATGGCACCCCGAGCCACTCCTCCAGCGCCTTGACCTGATGGCTGATGGCTGGGCCGCCTGGGTAACGTTGAGCTCCTCCGCCGCCTTGGTAAAGCTCAAGTGCCGGGCAGCGGCCTTGAAGGCGCGCATGGCGTTCAGGGGTG
>CAZYDR010000121.1:0-10175 GCA_964645285.1 uncultured Alphaproteobacteria bacterium | reverse complement strand
GTGAAGCCGATACCCGCCGCGGCCCAGCCGGAGTAGGAATTCAACATGGAAATCACCACCGGCATGTCGGCGCCGCCGATGGGAATGATCAGCAATACGCCGATGACGAGGGCGAGAGCCGTCATCAGCCAGAAGGCGATGGGTGACTGGTCCACGGTAAACCAGACGCCAATGGCGAGGATGCCCAGGCCAATCGCCAGGTTGACCATGTGCTGACCGGGAAACACCACCGGGTTACCGCTGACCAGACCCTGAAGCTTGGTAAAGGCGACCACGGAGCCGGTAAAGGTGATCGCGCCGATAATCAGGCCGAGGCTCATCTCGATCAGGCTGGCGGTCTTGATGGCGTCAACGGCGCCGATGCCGTAGGCCTCCGGCGCGTAGAACGCGGCGACCGCGACCAGCACGGCGGCCATGCCGACCAGGCTGTGGAACGCGGCCACCAGTTGCGGCATGTCGGCCATCTGAATACGCAGGGCGATAAGCGTGCCGATACCGCCGCCGACAACCAGCGCCGCGAGGATTTCTCCATAACTCATGACCCCCGGCGACGCCAGGGTAGTGACCACGGCAATAACCATGCCGATGATACCGATGACATTGCCGGTGCGCGAACTGGCCGGCGACGACAGGCCCTTGAGGGCCAGAATAAAGCAGACTGCAGCGATCAGGTACGCAATCGCGGAGACATTGGCTGACACGATCCCGCCTCCTATTTCTTCTTGTACATCTGGAGCATTCGCTGGGTCACCGCGAAGCCGCCAAAGATGTTGATCGCCGCCAGGGCAACAGCCACCAGACCGACGATCTTGGAAAGGTTCATATCAGCCGGCCCGGCCGCGATCAGGGCGCCGACGATGATGACGCTGGAGATCGCGTTGGTCACCGACATCAACGGCGTATGAAGCGCCGGGGTGACGCTCCATACCACGTAATAGCCAACGAAAACGGCGAGAACGAAGACCGTGATACGAAAAATCAGAGGGTCGATTGCGGCGGCGGCTTCCATAAGGTTCTCCGCTAGTCGATGAGAACCGGATTGACGACCTTGCCATCGCGGGTCAGCAACATGCCCTTGATGATTTCGTCGTCCCAGTCGATGGCGAGATTGCCTGTGTCCGCATCGATCATGAGATCGAGCACGTTGAGCAGGTTGCGGGCATAGAGGGTTGAGGTATCGGCGGCCTGGGCGGCCGGCAGGTTGGCGCGGCCGAGGATGGTGACGCCGTGGGCCTCCACCGTCTCGTCGCGCTTGCTGAGTTCGCAGTTGCCGCCGGCCTCGACCGCCATATCGACGATGACCGAGCCCATCTTCATGTCCTTGACCATGGCTTCAGTGATCAATAGCGGCGCCGCGCGGCCGGGAATCAGCGCCGTGGTAATGGCAATGTCGTTCTTCTTGAGGGTCTCGTGGATCAGTTCGGACTGTTGGCGCTTGTAGTCCTCGCTCATCTCCTTGGCATAGCCGCCGCCGGCGTCACCGCTCTCGTCACTGGCTACTTCGACGAAAGTGGCGCCAAGGCTTTCGACTTCCTCGCGGGCCGCGGCGCGGACATCGAAGGCCGAGACAATGGCGCCCAGACGGCGCGCGGTGGCGATGGCCTGAAGCCCGGCGACGCCGGCGCCCAGCACCAACACCCGGGCCGGCGCGATACTGCCCGCGGCGGTCATCATCATGGGAAAAATACGTTTGTAGGCGGCAGCGGCATCGACTACCGCCTTATAGCCGGCAATATTGCTTTGCGACGACAGGGCGTCCATGGCCTGAGCGCGGCTGATCCGCGGCATCAGTTCCATAGAAAAGGCGACAAGGCCGTGAGCCGCGTACTGATCGACCTGGGCGCGATCGGCGATCGGGTTCAATAAGCCGATCATCACCGCGTCGGGGTGCATCATGGCGACTTCGTCGCAGCCCTCGTCGGCGGTCGACGGGCGACGCACCTTGAGGATCACGTCGGCACTGCTATAGATCGAGGCGGCGTCCGGAACAATTGTGGCGCCGGCCTCGCCAAAGGCCTCATCGGTAATCAGGGCGCCAACGCCGGCGCCGGCCTCAATAGCCACCTCGACCCCTTTAGCCACGAGTTTCTTGACCATGTCGGGCGATGCCGCGACCCGCGCCTCATCGGCGCGCCGTTCGGTTGGAATACCAATCTTCATTCGCGGCTCCGGTTAGACATACTTGAGCACCGTCTTGCGCCTGGGCAAAACAATGCAACGCCCCAAAACGGTGGCATCAAAGCGTGGAAACTACACACGATTTCGTGAGTTCTCGATGATCTGGATCAATCGCTATACTATTATTGACAACATCGGCTGAGCCCGGGCCGGCCGCCGTTTCGACGACACCTTCACAGGCTAAACCGGGAGGTAGCAATGTTTCTCACAAGAATCAACCATCTTGCCTTCATTACACCCGATATGGAGAAGACTATCCGCTTCTATCGGGACCTTCTCGGCATGGAACTGGTCACCGGCATCGGTCATCCCAACTATCGCCATTATTTCTTCCGTTGCGGCAACACCCAGATCGCCTTCTTCGAATATCCCGGCGCCAGCGACATGGAGCGCAAGCCCCACGGCTCACCGACCCAGACGCCGCTTGGCTTCGATCACGTGTCGTTCACGGTTGGCAGCCGGGCCGAGCTGTTTGGCGTCAAGGACCAGCTTGAGGCTGCTGGCTTCGATGTTTCCGACGCGGTCGATCACGGCATCATCTAGTCGATCTATTTCTACGACCCCAACCAGATTCCCCTGGAGGTCAGTTGGGATTGCCTGGAACTGGTCAAAGCACCGGCCATGGACGAATGCTCCCCCATGGAAATCGTCGCCGAGGGTACCGGGCTCCAGCCGGGTATCTGGCCCAAGGTCACCGACCCAACCCCGCCCGAACACATGACCGCCCACGACGGCAACGGCCGCACCATGCGCGACACCTTCCTGCGCAACGGTGTCGCCGTCGAGACCGAGGAGTGGAAGGCGCTGACCCGGGGCGACGCGGCGGAATAGTAGGTCGCCAGTACGGCAACGTGGGCGGTGGCAGCCCACATAAAGCCCATGAGGATGAAACCGATGTCGATAGTTGTGACGTTCGATGAAGCCGAGGCGAATTTCTCGATGCTGATCGAGCGCGTGCGCCTGGGAGAAGAGATCATCATCACCAAGTCCGGCGAGCCGATTGTCAAGCCTGAGCCCGTAATAGCCAATCCAACCACTCGAAAACCAGGGAGCGCCCGCGGCATGATCGTACTGTCCGAGGATTTCGATGCGCCGCTGCCGGACAATTTGACCGCTGCCTTCAGCAGCAAGACCAAATAGCGCTCCCTACCCCGGCAACGGCACCCTCGCCTTTTTGAGCATGGCGGTCTGGCGGCGCTGAAGCTTTCCCGCGTCGAAATCTTCGATCAGGCTTTCGAACAGCTGGTGCCAGTTGACCTCGGCGTTGAGGTGGAGGAACACCGAGCCCAGGCCGATGGCGGCGCGGTCCATGTAGACGAACTCGCGCGGCGGGCTGACGCCGCCCAGGCGGTGCAGTTCGCGATGCACCTTGGCCGCCACCCGGGCGCCGTACATGGTGCCCTCGTCCTCGGCCTGAATGCGCCGGGCGCGGTCCTCGAGCAGCGGGTCGTAGACGAAGTAAGCCCACATATTGAGCACGTCGATAAGTTCGCTGGTGAGGCCGCTGAACCCCCAGGTTTCGTAGGCGTGGACGGCCAGGTCCCGGTCGTCGTTCTGCAGCGCGTGATAGAGATCGATAACGCCGCCGATGAACTTGGCCTCGAACACCCTGATGCAGCCGTAATCGAGCAGATTGACGGCGCCGTCCGGGCGCACCGAGTAATTGCCCAGGTGCGGATCGCCGTGGATGACGCCGTAATTGTAGAACGGTACGTACCAGGCACGGAACATGTTGAGGGCCAGGTTGTTGCGCTCTTCGGCGCCGCGCCCGGTCCATTTCATCAAGGGCTCGCCGTCAAGCCACGACATGGTCAGCAGCCGCCCGGTCGAGAGATCCGGCAGCGCTACCGGCACATGGACCTGGGCCTCGTCCTTGAGCATGCGGACGTAGAGTTCCATGTGGCGGCGCTCGAGGTCGTAGTCGAGCTCCTCGCGCAGGCGGGCGGCGATTTCGTCATGGATGCGGTCGGTCTCGATGGCCTTATCCTGACGCCGGTAGATGGCGAAAATCAGCTTGAGCTGTTGCAGGTCAGCTTCCACCGCCGAGCCCATGTCGGGATACTGCAGCTTGCAGGCCAGTTCGCGGCCCTCAAAGTCGGTAGCCCGGTGGACCTGGCCCAGCGAGGCGGCGGCGGCGGCCTCGGTTTCAAATGTGTCGAAGCGCTGGCGCCAGTCGCGGCCCAGTTCGCTGGCCATGCGGCGTTTGACGAAGGGCCAGCCCATGGCCGGCGCGTCGGCCTGAAGCTGGGCCAGTTCGGCGGCGTATTCCCGGGGCAAGGCGTCGGGGATGGTGGCCAGCAGTTGCGCCACCTTCATGAGCGGCCCCTTGACGCCGCCGAGCGCCCTGGTCAAATCGGCGGCGTGGCGCCCGCGGTCGAGCGGCACGCCAAGAATACGCTTGGCCCCTAGTCTGGTCGCGACCCCAGCCATGGATGTCGAAACCCGGGCGTAACGCCGGACCCGGCCGGGAAGACTGTCGTCGTCAGCCGAGCGCCGGTTCATGCCACCGCTTCGAGTTCGTCGATCAGAGCGCTGATAACGTCGAGGCCACGGTTCCAGAAATTGGGATCCGTGGCGTCGAGGCCAAAGGGCGCCAACAGCTCCTTGTGGCGCAACGTGCCGCCAGCCCGCAGCATGGCGAAATACTTGTCCTGAAATCCGTCGGGCCGGTCCTGGTAGACCGCGTAGAGCGAGTTCACCAAGCAGTCACCGAAGGCATAGGCGTAGACGTAGAACGGCGTGTGGATGAAATGCGGGATGTAGGTCCAATAAGCCCGGTAGCCGTCGTCGAAGCGGATCGCCGGGCCCAGGCTCTCGCCCTGGATTTCGAGCCAGAGGTCGCCGATACGCTCGGGCGTCAGCTCTCCCTCGCGGCGCTCATCGTGGAAGCGGCGCTCAAACTCACAGAAGGCAATCTGGCGGACCACGGTGTTGAGCATGTCCTCGACCTTGCCGGCGAGCATGACCCGGCGCCGGACGGGGTCGTCCTCGGCGTCGAGCATGGCGCGGAAAGTGAGTTGCTCGCCGAATACGGAAGCGGTCTCCGCCAGGGTTAGCGGCGTATCCGCCAAAAGCTTCCCCTGACCCGCGGCAAGCAACTGATGAACCCCGTGGCCGATCTCGTGGGCCAGAGTCATGACGTCGCGCACCGCGCCCTGGTAGTTGAGCAGGATGTAGGGATGCGCCGCCGGCACCGTGGGATGGGAAAAGGCGCCAGGCGCCTTGCCCGGCCGTACCGGAGCGTCGATCCAGGCATTATCGAAGAAGCGCCGGCCAAGGTCGGCCATCTCGGGCGAAAAAGCGCCGTAGGCGGCGATCACCGTGTCGCGGGCGTCGGTCCACGGAATGATACGGTCGTCTTCATCGGGCAGCGGCGCGTTGCGGTCCCAATAATCGAGAGCCTCGACCCCGAACCACTTTGCCTTGATGGCGTAGTAGCGATGGGACAGCCGGGGATAGGCCTGCTTGACCGCGCCGATCAGGGCATCGACCACCTCGTCCTCGACCTGGTTTGACAGATTGCGCGACGAGATCGGCCGAGCCAGCCCGCGCCACTGGTCCTCGATCTCCTTGTCCTTGATCAGGGTGCTGAAGATCAGCGCGAAGGTCCGGGCGTTGGTCCCCAGCACATCGGCCAACGATTGGGCGGCGCGCTTGCGCACGGCGCCATCGTGATCGGCCAGCAGGTGAAGCGCCTCGGCGCTGGTCAGATCCCGACCATCGAATGGAAAACGCAGGGCGTCTATGGTCTGCTCGAACAGCCGCGTCCAGGCAGAACGCCCGGCGACGGATTTCTCGTGCAGCAGACGTTCCAGCTCATGGCTCAACTGGTAAGGCCGGAATGAGCGCAGGTCCCTCACCCACGGCGCGTAACGGTCGGCCGCCGGCGCTTTCATCATTTTCGCCAGGGTCTCGTCGTCGAGGTTGTTGATCTCCAGGGTGAAAAACAGCACCCGGGCCGAAATGTCTGTCACCCGCTCCTGCATGGTCTGGTAGAAGCGCCGGACCTCCGGATCGTCCATGGCTCCTGCGTGAACCAGGCCGGCATAACTCATGATGCGCCCGAGCAGGCCGTCGATGACTTCGTACTCGGCAATGGCAGCGCCCAGCTTGTCGCCGCTCAAGCCTTCGAGCTTGCCGCCATAGGCCGCCTCAAAGGCTTCGGCCTTAACGGCGGCGGCGGTGAGGTCGGCTTCGAGGGCGGCTGAATCGGTCGCCGGATACAGATCGGCAAGGTCCCATTCAGGCAGGACGCCGATATCAAGTTGATTTGCCGTGGTATTCATAGGTGAGATATCGCCGTGTTCCAATTCAAGGGGCTTTGGTCGCGCCATGACTCTGTTTAATATCCCCTGGGACGACACAACGGAACCTTGCCGTTGCCACGAGGGGACTGCCGGATCAAGCCTGAACCACGAGGGGGAGACGATCAATGCCCGCGAAACGCTGGCCTAATCTGGCCACTATGTTCTTCGATCAGGCGGCGGTCGGCGGTGATGCGCCGTTCCTGTGGTCCAAGCACGACGGTGAATACCGTACCCAGTCGTGGCGGCAAGTAGCCGATGAGGTCAACGCCCTGTCGCGCGGCCTGCGCGCCGCCGGCGTCAAACCCGGTGACCGGGTTGCCCTGGTTTCGGAAAACCGGCCCAACTGGGCGGTCGCCGATCTTGCCATCCTGTCGGCCGGCGCCATCACCGTGCCGGGCTACACCACCAACACCGTGGATGACCACAAGCACATTTTCGGCGACAGCGGCGCCAGCGCCCTGATCATATCGGGGCCGGCCATGGCCGAGCGCGCCCTGCCGGCGGCCCATGACACGCCGGGGCTCGATCTTGTGGTCACCATGGACCCTGTCGACAGCGCCGACGCCCTGGGCATGACCATCACCAACTGGGACGATGTAGTGGCAAGCGGCGCGACCATGGATGACGATGTCGAACAAATCGTCGGCGCTATCGCCAAGGGCGACCTGGCCTGCCTGATCTACACCTCGGGCACCGGTGGCCGGCCAAAGGGCGTCATGCTGAGCCACGCCGCCATCGCCGCCAACCTGTGGGGCGCCTACGGCCTGCTCCAGGAACTCGGCCTCGACGACGAAATCTTCCTGTCGTTCCTGCCGCTCAGCCATTCCTACGAGCATACCGCCGGGCTGTTCTTCCCGATCTCCCTGGGCGCTCAGATCTACTACGCCGAACGGGTCGAGACCCTGACCACCAACCTGCTCGAAGCGCGGCCCACGTTCATGACCTGCGTGCCGCGGCTTTACGAGACTATGCGGGCGCGCATCCTCGGCGGCATCCAGCGCTCCGGCGGGCTCAAGCGCAAGCTGTTCGAGTCGGCGGTGGATTTGGGCAGCAAGCGCTATCACGCACCCCATAGCCTGGGTCTTGGCGAGCGCCTGCTCGACGGCCTGGTCGAGCGCCTGGTGCGCGAAAAGGTGCGCGGCCGCTTCGGCGGTCGGCTCAAGGCCCTGATCTCCGGCGGCGCGCCGCTCAACGAGGATATCGGCCTGTTCTTCCTGGCCCTCGGCCTGCCTATCCTCCAGGGCTACGGCCAGACCGAATCGGCGCCGGTGATCTCGGTCAACCGGCCCGAGATCAACGACGTCTCAACGGTCGGCCCGCCGCTTGACGGAGTCGAGGTCAGGATCGCCGGCGACGGCGAGATCCTGGTGCGCGGCGAGCTGGTCATGGACGGCTACTGGAACGCCCCGGAGGCCACCGCCGCCGCCCTGATCGACGGCTGGCTCCATACCGGCGATATCGGCGAGATCGACGATCGCGGACGCATCCGTATCACCGACCGAAAGAAAGACATCATCGTCAACTCCGGCGGCGACAACCTGTCGCCCCAGCGGGTCGAGGGGGTACTCATGCTCGAGCCGGAAATCGCCCAGGCCATGGTCTACGGCGACCGCCGCCCCCACCTGGTGGCGTTGATCGTCCCTGACGACGAGACCGTCAAGGTCCACGACGGCGACACCGAGGGCCTGACCAAGGCCGTCGGCGAGGCGATCAAGCGCGCCTCCGCCGGCCTCTCCCCTATCGAGACCGTCAAGCGCTTCGCCCTCGCCGCCGAGCCCTTCACCATCGACAACGGCGAAATGACCCCGACCATGAAAACCCGCCGCCACGCCATTATCGGGCGCTATGGGGATGTGTTGGACGGGCTGTATTGAGGTAGCGAGGATGGCGTAACCGCCGGCCCGGCCTCCACTAGTTTTTATTGAACATGTCAACGTGGGCTATCATGGGTAGTGTCGATCTTACGAGGCCGCCCTGACGCCATGACCACCGCCGCCGCGCCGTCCCCCTCCTTCGTCCGCTGGGCGCTCGGCGCTCGGCATTCTGGCGCCGTTGGTGCTGGTGGAAGTTGGCATTTGGCTTCTGACGGATGATAGACGGGCCTTGGCCTACATGCAATTCGGCCTGCCCCTGGTTTACGGCCCGATCTTGCTTGTGCGTTTCGCCCTGGCCAAGGGACTGCCGGTTGCGCGCGACGTCATCATCGGCCTCTTTGTCATGGCGGCGCAGCTTGTCATTCTTGGCTTTCCCATACCCCACCCACCGGATGCTTTCCCTCGCCGGATGCGCTATATTCATGGGGATGCGGCGTGGTCTGTCACAGGCGCGCCGCCGCCGGGGTTTGAGGAGATATCGCGATGGCGCTAGCGGCCGTCAGTCTCGATGACAAGTACGGGCTGGAGAGCGGGCGGGTTTATCTTACCGGGACCCAGGCGCTGGTGCGGTTGCCGATCATGCAGCGCCAGCGCGACGTGGCCGCCGGGCTCAACACCGCGTGTTTTATTTCGGGCTATCGCGGCTCGCCGCTGGGCAATCTTGACCGCGAGCTGTGGCGGGCCGGGCCGTTTGTCGAGAACAACCACATTCACTTTCAGCCCGGTGTGAATGAGGACCTGGCGGCCACCGCCGTGTGGGGCAGCCAGCAGGTCGGGCTTTATCCGGACACCAACTACGACGGCGTTTTCGCCATGTGGTACGGCAAGGGCCCCGGCGTGGATCGTTCCGGCGACGCCTTCAAGCACGGCAACAACGCCGGCTCCTCGGCCCATGGCGGGGTGCTGGCCCTGGCCGGCGACGACCACACCTGCAAGTCCTCGACCCTGCCGCACCAGAGCGAGTACGCCTTCATGGACGCCTCCATGCCGGTGCTCAGCCCGGCCGGGGTTCAGGAGTTCCTCGACTTCGGTCTGCACGGCTGGGCCCTGTCGCGCTACTCGGGCCTATGGGTCGGCTTCAAGACCGTGGCCGAGACTGTCGATACCTCGGCCTCGGTGTCGGTCGACCCGTCGCGGGTGCGGCTCGTCACGCCCGACGATTTCGAGCTGCCGCCCGGCGGCCTCAACATCCGCTGGCCCGACGACCGTATGGAACAGGAGCGCCGGCTCCACGAGTTCAAGGTCTACGCAGCGCTGGCCTACGCCCGAGCCAACCAGCTCGACGGCATCGTCTTCGGCAGCGCCAAGCCGCGCTTCGGCATCGTCACCGCCGGCAAGTCCTACCTCGATGTGCGCCAGGCCCTCGAAGACCTGGGCATCGATCAGGCGGCGGCCGAGGACATCGGCCTGGCGGTCTACAAGGTGGCCATGGTCTGGCCGCTTGAGCGCGACGGCATCCGGCGCTTCGCCGAGGGCCTCGAGGAAATCCTCGTAGTCGAGGAAAAGCGGGCGCTGATCGAGAATCAGCTCAAGGAGCAGCTTTATCACAGCGAGGCCGGGCACCGGCCGCGGGTGGTCGGCAAGTTCGACGAGGCCGGCGACTGGGTGCTGCCGTCGATTGACGAGCTCACGCCGGCGCGCATCGCCCGGGTCATCGCCCGGCGCCTGGCGCCGATCCACCGCAGCCCGGTGATCGACGACCGCCTCGCCTTCCTGGAGCGCAAGGAAGCGGCCCTGACCAACTGGCGGGCGCCGCTCGACCGGGTGCCCTATTTCTGCTCGGGCTGTCCCCACAACTCATCGACCAAGGTGCC
This sequence comes from uncultured Alphaproteobacteria bacterium, assembly GCA_964645285.1. GTDB lineage: Bacteria > Pseudomonadota > Alphaproteobacteria > JAAXGF01 > JAAXGF01 > JAYZAP01. The sequence continues at coordinate 2 of CAZYDR010000121.1, read as the reverse complement.
CG
>CAZYDR010000120.1:0-10565 GCA_964645285.1 uncultured Alphaproteobacteria bacterium | reverse complement strand
CCACGCGGCTCCCGCCGCTTATGCGGCGGGAGCCGCGTGGTGCTTGAACGCGCTTTTCAATGAGTCTCTTCTTTCACGCCCATCACCATGTAGTTGACCGACAGGTCGCGCGACAGGGACCAGGTTCCATTGACTGGGCTGTAACGCGCGCCGGCCATTTCCGTGACGGTGATACCGCCGGCCCGAAGGTTGCGGGCGAGTTCGGCCGGGCGTACGAACTTGCGCCAGTCGTGAGTACCGGGCGCCAGCCAACGGAGCAGATATTCGGCGCCGACGATGGCCAGGGCAAAAGCCTGGGGCGTGCGGTTGAGAGTCGCCGCCATCAGCAACCCGCCGGGTCTAACCAGAGCGCCGCAGGCGGTCACGAAGCCGTCCACGTCGGCCACATGCTCGATGACTTCCATGGTGATCACCGCGTCGAAGCTCTCACCGGCGGCAGCCAGGGCCCCAGCGGTGGTGTGGCGGTAGTCGATATGGAGCCCCGACTGGGTGGCATGGGCGGCAGCCACGGCCGTATTCTCGCCAGCCGCGTCAATGCCTACCACGGTGGCGCCGAGCCGCGCCAAGGGCTCGCAGAGCAAGCCACCGCCGCAGCCCACATCGAGTAGCCGCACCCCATGGAGCGGCCCGTCGGCCAGGGGATCGCGCCCGAGATGGCTGGCCAGATGGTCGCGGATGAACTCGAGACGGACCGGGTTTAGCGCGTGCAACGGGGCCAATCCACCGGCCGGGTCCCACCACTCGTCGGCCAGGGCCGCGAACCGGGCAACCTCTTGGGCATCGACGGAAGACGGCGTTTGAGCGGCGGCGTGAGCCATGGCGGTAGGTTCCCTGTGGAGCCCGGGCTTGAAACCGGGGCGTCGGCCAAGTATGTATACCCGCCTTTCGCGCCGCAACAGGGCATTTGACATCGTTTTGCCCCGTTGCGCCCCCACTTTCGCCGCACATGGAACCTGCCATGGCCCGAATCGTTCAGAAGTTCGGCGGTACGTCAGTTGGCGATATCGACCGTATCAAGGCGGTGGCCCAGCGGGTCAAGGCGGCGGTCGATGACGGCCATGAGATCGCCGTGGTGGTCTCCGCCATGGCCGGGGTCACCGATCAACTGATCGAATGGGTCGCCCAGGCGGCGCCGCTCCACGATGCCCGGGAATACGACGCGGTGGTCGCTACCGGCGAGCAGGTGACCAGCGGCCTGCTGGCCCTGGCGCTCCAGGACCTCAGCGTAGCGGCGCGGTCGTGGCATGGCTGGCAGATCGCCGTACAGACCGACGACGAGCACGGCAAGGCGCGCATCCTGTCTATCGACACCGACGAGCTTAACAAGCGCTTCGCCCTCGGCCATGTGGCGGTAATCGCCGGTTTCCAGGGGGTTGGCCCCGACGGCCGCGTCACCACCCTGGGGCGCGGCGGCTCGGATACCTCGGCGGTGGCCCTGGCGGCGGCGTTGGGCGCCGAGCGCTGCGATATCTATACCGACGTGGATGGGGTGTTTACCGCCGATCCACGGATCGTCACCCAGGCCCACAAGCTTGATAAGGTGACCTACGAAGAAATGCTCGAAATGGCCTCCCAGGGTGCCAAGGTGCTGCAGACCCGCGCCGTCGCCATGGCCATGAAGCACCGGGTTCGCCTGCAGGTGCTTTCGAGCTTTACCGATGCCCCTGGAACCCTGGTCGTTGATGAGGATGAAATCGTGGAAGAGCAACTGGTGAGCGGCATCGCATACAGCCGCGACGAAGCGAAGATCACCCTGGTAGGGGTCGCCGACAAGCCCGGCGTCGCCGCTGCTATATTTGGCCCTCTGGCCGAGGCCAACGTCAACGTCGATATGATCGTGCAGAACGTCTCGGCTGACGATTCCATGACCGACCTGACCTTCACGGTGACCAAGGCCGATCTTAACCGCGCCGTTCAGCTGCTCGAACGCGCCGACCGGGGGTTCGACTGCAAATCCCTGACCCGGGACGGCAACGTGGTCAAGGTTTCGGTAATCGGCGTCGGCATGCGCAGCCACGCCGGCGTGGCGGCCGAGATGTTCCAGTCCCTGGCCGACAAGGGCATCAATATCCAGGTGATTTCGACCTCCGAGATCAAGGTCAGCGTGCTCATCGCCGAGGAGTACCTGGAACTGGCGCTCCGCTCCCTGCACAGCGCCTACGGCCTGGATACCGCGTAACGCCCGCTGCAGCCGTTTGCCCGTAAGCAAATTGCGCGATAGTATAACAGGTTACACTTAGATATTGGGCGCAAACGCAGCCCGACAAGCGGCGGACACAAACCATGGCGCAACCCAGGCAGCGATTGGCTGACGAACGGCTCGGCGGCCATCTGCGTGAGGTCGGGGTCGATGATCTGTCCCGGCAGAGCGACGTCGCCGCTGATCTGTACCAGGCCCGGGTGCGCCGTGGCGTCGATCTTGCCGTGGTCGCCGACGAGTTGCGGATACACTACGAACAGCTGCTCGCCCTCGAAGAAGGCCGCTTCGACGACCTGCCCGGCCCGACTTACGTCATCGGATTTCTGCGCAGCTATGCCGGCTATCTGGAACTCGACGCCGATGACCTGGTGCGCCGCTTCAAGGACGAGACCGCGTTTCGCGACAGCCGCCCGAACCTCTCCTTCCCGTCGCCCCAGGACGAGGGACGGGTGCCCACCAGCGCCCTCATAGCCCTCAGCCTGGCCCTGGTCGCCGCCGCTTATGGTGGCTGGTACTACGTGGCCAATGTGGACCGGGTTGTCGTCGAGAAAGTGCCGCCGGTGCCGGAGAACGTGGTTGTCCCGGAAATCATGATTGTCGAGGCCCAGCCCGAACCTGTGCCAGAGCCCGAGCCCGAGCCGGTAGCCCAAGCAGTGCCCCCGGCGGTTGAACCGGAGACAGCGGTTGTTGCCGTTGCCGAGGAAATCCCGAAAACAGTCGCCGCGACGCCGGAGCCGACCGCCGAAACGATCGAAGTAAAAGCCGTCGTCGTCGCCGAACCGGAACCCGCGGCCAGTGAAGTCGTCATCGTCGAGCCGGTCGAGACCGAGGCGCCGGAACCGGAGATTGGCGAAGCCATCTCAGCCCACCCCGAGCCCCGGGAAACAGCGCCCGAGGAAATCGTCTCGGCCATTCCCGACGCGCCGGTGATCGATACAGACGCCTATGTGCCGCGCGAGTTCGGCATGGCCAATGTCGGGTCCACCATCCGCCTCCGGGCCCAGTTAGAAAGCTGGATTCAGGTCACCGGCGCCGACAACGAACTGCTGGTTACCCGCATTTTGCGGCCCGGCGATATCTACCATGTGCCCGACCGGCCTAATCTGGTGCTCATGACCGGCAATGCCGGCGGCATCGAAATCCTAGTCGGCGATCAGGTAGCGCCGTCCCTTGGCGCGGTCGGCGCCATTCAGCGCCGGGTCGAGCTGGATCCGGTGAAACTCCTCGCCGGCACCGCCGCCAATTAATACCGCGAAGCGGCACGCTCGCTTTACAGACAGCCGCGCTCTACGTTATCAGTTGCACTGAATGTTGAGATTGTCCGGACCCCCATCATGAGCGTTCGCCCCTATCGCGATATCGACCGCCGCCAATCGCGGCGGGTCAACGTCGGCGCCGTACCGGTGGGCGACGGCGCGCCGATTTCCGTGCAGTCCATGACCAACACCCTGACCAGCGACGCCCCGGCAACCATCGCCCAGATCCGTGCCCTGGAAGACGCGGGCGCCGACATCGTGCGGGTGTCCTGCCCTGACGAGGAATCCACCGCCGCGCTGCGCTCCATCGTCGACGCGGTCACCGTACCGATCGTCGCCGACATTCACTTCCACTACAAACGGGCCATCGAGGCGGCCGAGGCCGGCGCCGCCTGCCTGCGCATCAATCCCAGCAACATCGGCAAGCCCGAGCGGGTCAGCGAGGTGGTCAAGGCGGCCCGCGACCACGGCTGCTCCATGCGCATCGGCGTCAACGCCGGCTCCTTGGAGCGCCACCTGCTGGAAAAGTATGGCGAGCCCTGCCCCGAAGCCATGGTCGAGAGCGCCATGGACCACGCCCGCATCCTTGAGGACAACGACTTTTTCGACTTCAAGATCAGCGTCAAGGCATCCGACGTGTTCCTCGCCGTGGCCGCCTACCAGGGTCTGGCCGAGGCCTGCGACTATCCCCTGCACATCGGCATTACCGAAGCCGGCGGCCTGACCGGCGGCACGGTCAAATCGTCGGTCGGCATCGGCATGTTGCTGTGGTCGGGCATCGGCGATACCATCCGGGTGTCCCTGTCGGCCGATCCGGTGGAGGAGATCAAGGTCGGCTTCGAAATGCTCAAGACCTTAGGTCTGCGTCACCGGGGCGTCAACGTCATCTCCTGCCCGTCCTGCGCCCGCCAGCAGTTCCAGGTGATCAGGACCGTCGAGACCCTGGAAGAGCGCCTGGCCCAGATCGCCACGCCCCTGACCCTCTCCATCATCGGCTGCGTGGTCAACGGCCCCGGCGAGGCCCGGGAAACCGATATCGGCGTCACCGGCGGCGGCAAGGGTAGTCATCTGGTCTATATCAGCGGCGTCGCCGACCACAAGATCGACGAGGACGGCCTAGTCGATCACATCGTCGAACTGGTCGAGCAGAAAGCCGCCGAGATCGAGGCGGCAGCCGACAAAACCGCCACCGCCGCCTAGGAGAAATTACCGTGGCGAAACTTCAGCCGATACGCGGCACCCATGATTTGTTGCCCGATGACAGCCGACGCCACCGTCACGTCATCGAGGTGTTTCGCGACGTCGCGGAGCGTTTTGCCTTCGGTGAAATTTCGACGCCGATTTTCGAGTTCACCGAGGTCTTCAAGCGCACCCTGGGGGAAACCTCGGACGTGGTGTCCAAGGAGATGTACACCTTCACGGACCGCGGCGGCGATGAGGTCACGCTGCGGCCCGAGTACACCGCCGGCATCGCCCGCGCCTTCATTTCCGGTGGCCTGGCGCAGAACCTGCCGCTCAAGTTCTACGGTCATGGTTCCATGTTCCGCTACGAGCGGCCCCAGAAAGGCCGGCAACGGCAGTTCCACCAGGTTGATGCGGAGATTCTTGGTGTCGCCGAACCCCTGGCCGACATCGAGGTCATTGCCCTAGGCGCCCAACTGCTGGAAGACCTGGGTATCGCCGCGTTGACCGAGCTCGAACTCAACACCCTGGGCGACCAGGAAAGCCGCGCCGCTTACCGCGACGCCCTGGTCACCTATTTCAGCGATTTTCGCGGCCAGCTTTCCGAGGACAGCATCAAACGCCTTGAGCGCAATCCCCTGCGCATCCTCGATTCCAAGGACGAGGGCGACCGCCGCATTGTCGCCGACGCACCGCTGATGGCCGACTTTCTCAACGACCATTCGGCGGCCTTCTTTGCCGCCGTCACGGATGGCCTCGACCGCCTCGGCATCGCCTACCGGGTCAATCCCCGGCTGGTACGCGGCCTCGACTACTACACCCACACCGCGTTCGAATTCACCACCCAGGCGCTTGGCGCCCAGGGCGCGATGGTCGCCGGCGGCCGTTATGACGGGCTGATCGAGGCCATGGGCGGGCCGCCGACGCCAGGCATCGGCTGGGCCGCCGGCATCGAACGCCTAGCCATGCTGGTCGGCGACATCGACGCCGCCAAACGTCCCATCGCGGTGATTCCCGTCGGCGACGAAGCAGCCCATGAAGCTCTGGAACTGACCCACCGGTTGCGCCGCGAAGGCTTCACCGTCGATCTCGGCTATCGCGGCAATCTGCAAAAGCGCATGAAACGCGCCAACAAGCTGGGGGCCAGCGCCGCCCTCATCCTCGGTGACGACGAGCGCGCCCAGGGCGCCGTTACCCTTCGTGATCTAGATACGGGCGAGCAGGTCCTGATACCGCTCCCGGAGTTGACCGACCGGCTCACCGCTTATCGTTAGCGATCCTATGGCTGAACAGCCCAACGATTGGCCGGCCCTGGTGGTGGTCGGCGCCAACCATCGTTCGGCGCCGATAGCGCTTCGCGAGCAGCTTTTAGTCGACGATGACGAAGTCGCCATGGTGTTTGAAAAGCTGCGCGCGGCGGGCCTCGATCAGGCCTTGCTGATGTCGACCTGCGACCGGGTCGAAATCCACACCATCCATGACGATCCCATGGCCGTCGCCACCGCCGTCGTGGAGATTCTGGGCAGTCGCGCCGGCGTCGACGTCAGCGAGTTGGCCGCCGGCTTCTATACCCTGGAAGGCGAGGCGGCGGCGCGCCACCTGTTCGCCATCGCCGCATCCCTCGACAGCCTGATGATCGGCGAGCCCAACGTGCTTGGCCAGCTCAAGGAGGCCCATCGGGTGGCCCAGGCGTCGGATATGATGGGCAGCGAGTTCGATGGCCTGTTGCAGGCCGCTTACGGCGCCGCCAAGCGGGTACGCAGCGAGACCGCCATCGGCGAGCGCCCGGTGTCCATCGCCGCCGCCGCCGTCGAGGTCAGCCGCGAGATTCACGGCGATCTGGCGTCCTGCGCCGGTCTGGTCATCGGCCTCGGCGAAATGGGCGAGATGGTCGCCGACAAAATGCGCCATGCCGGCCTCGGCAGCCTGGTGGTCACCCACCGCACGTCGTCACGAGCCGAACCCCTGGCGCGAGCCCTGGGCGCCAACTTCATCGATTTCGAGACCCTGCCTGACGCCCTGGTGGCCGCCGACGTGGTGATTACCTGTGCCGGGCTCGGCACCTATACCCTGAGTGTTGAGGCCATGGATGAGGCCCTGCGGCGACGGCGGCGGCATCCGATTTTCATTATCGATCTGGCGGTGCCGCGCGACGCCGACCCGGCCATCGAGAAACTCGACGGCGCTTTCGTCTACGACAGCACCGATCTGGAAGGGGTCGCCCGGGCCGGACTGGCCGAACGCGAGGCGGTAGCCGACGAAGCCTGGCAGATTATCGACGAGCGCCTGGCGGCCTATGGCCAGGCCCGTGCCACGCGTGCCCGGGCGCCGGCCATCGACGCCTTGCGCCAACGCTTCGAGGTCCTGCGCCAGGAAGTTCTCGCCGGCGCCGGCAACAACGACGCCGATGTGGTCACGCGCAGCCTGATCAACCGGCTGCTTCATGACCCCAGCGAGGCGCTGCGCGATCTCGCGACCGACGACGCCGATACCGAGCGCCTGCTGCGCCGGCTGTTTCGCCTCGACCCCAACCAGGAGACAAAGACGTGAGCCTTGAAGACAATCTGACACGGGTCGTGGAGCGCTACGCCGAACTCGCCGCGCTGATGTCTCAGCAGGGCGACGTCAGCCCCGATGAATACGTGCGCCTGGCCAAGGAATATGCCGAGCTGACGCCGGTGGTCGAGGCGGTCGAGGAACTGCGCGGCGTGACCACGGAAATCGCCGACCTGGACGAGATGATCGCCGCCGAAGAGGGCGCGGAAATGCGCGCCCTGGCGCAAGAGGAGCGCGCCGAATTGGGCGAGCGCCTGCCCACCCTCGAACAACAGCTTCAGGTACTGTTGCTGCCTCGGGACGAGGCCGACTGGCGCAACGCCATTCTTGAGGTCCGCGCCGGCACCGGCGGTGACGAGGCCGCCCTGTTCGCCGCCGATCTCTATCGTATGTACCAGCGCTATGCCGAGAACCGCGGCTGGAAGATCGAGGTCATGGCGGCATCGGACACCGGCCTTGGCGGCATCAAGGAAGTGGTGGTGTCGATCAGCGGCAAGGACGTGTTCTCGCGGCTCAAGTTCGAATCCGGTGTCCACCGGGTCCAGCGGGTTCCCGAAACCGAGGCCGGCGGCCGCATCCATACCTCGGCGGCGACCGTGGCGGTGCTGCCCGAAGCCGAGGAAATCGACGTGGTGATCGACGACAAGGACCTGCGCATCGATGTCTTCCGAGCCAGCGGCCCCGGCGGCCAGTCGGTCAACACCACCGACAGCGCCATCCGCATTACCCATCTGCCCAGCGGCCTGGTGGTCAGCCAGCAGGACGAGAAATCCCAGCACAAGAACAAGGCCAAGGCCATGCGCGTACTGCGCGCCCGGCTTTACGAGATGGAACGCGCCGCCGCCGATGCGGAACGCGCCGCCGCGCGCCGTGGCCAGGTCGGCTCCGGCGACCGTTCGGAGCGCATCCGAACCTACAATTTCCCCCAAGGACGGGTCAGCGATCACCGCATCAACCTGACCCTCTACAAGCTCGACAAGGTGCTGTCCGGCGAAGCTCTCGACGAACTGGTCGACGCCCTGACCGCCGACGATCAGGCGCACCGGTTGGCGGCCATGTCGTGAGCTACCAGCCGACGCTCCGTGAGACTCTGGACGCCGCCGCCCGAACCCTGAACGAGGCTGGAATCGATGATCCCCGGCGCGAGGCCCAGGTGCTGGTCGGCCACGCCCTGGGCATTGGCCGCGAGGTCATGCTGGCGGAGCCCGGCCGCTCCCTGACGAACGGTGAAAGCCGGCGGGTCGATACCCTGATCTCGCGCCGGGCTACCCGTGAACCGGCGGCCTATATCCTCGGCACCCGCGAGTTCTGGAGTCTGCCGTTCACGGTCACCCGCGACACCCTGATCCCGCGCCCGGACAGCGAAACCGTTGTCGATGCGGCGCTCGCCGTATTCGCGGACGGCGAAGCGCCCAGCCGCCTGCTCGATCTCGGGACCGGCACCGGCTGTCTGTTGCTGGCGCTCCTCAGCGAACTGCCGGACGCCCATGGTCTCGGTGTCGATATCAGCGCCCCGGCCCTTGATGTGGCTCGGACCAACGCCGCCCAGCTCGGTCTCGGGGACCGCACCGCGTTCTGGGAAGGCAATTGGGGCCAGGGTCTTAACGACGAGTTTGACCTGATTGTCGCCAACCCGCCGTATATCGGCGACCATGAGGCCGTGGAACTGGCGCCTGAAATTATCGGCTTTGAACCGGCTACGGCCCTGTTCTGCGGCGCTGACGCCCTGACCTGCTACCGCGCCATGGCCCCCGATATTGCCCGGTTATTGGCGATAAACGGCATCGCCATCCTCGAAATCGGCGCTGGCCAAGCAGCGGGCGTGTTGGCGATTATGGCCGACGCCGGCCTTATGGAAGCGGGCCGACGCCGCGATCTGGCCGGCATCGAGCGCTGTATCCTGTTGCAACAAACGAAAAATTAATTGTGGATAACGAAAAATACCACTTGGAAAGCGCGCTAACCTTGATTAAGTAGATAGGCGATTGGGATCGTCAGCCCTTGGGGGCTTGGAGTTTTTTGGAACTCCATTACCAACGACCACCGATACCGGTATCGATCCCATCCGACCCAGACAACAATGGTGGAGTCGCGCAGGGCTCGAAAACTGCGCGCGGCAATCGAAATGATATACTCATGAGACCAGGTATGAATACCAAGCGACCCCGTAATAATCGCAACAATCAGCGGCGGGGATCCGGCCAAGGCGGTGGCGGCGGACGCTCTAACAGTTTCGACAGTAACGGGCCAGATGTAAAAATCCGGGGTAACCCAAGCCAAATTTTCGAGAAATACCAGTCCCTAGCCCGCGATGCCACCACATCCGGTGACCGGGTTATGGCCGAGAACTATCTCCAACACGCCGAGCACTACTATCGCGTCTCCAGCGAGATCAATGCCCAGCGGCAACAGCAGCAGCAACGCCAGCAGAACCAGCATCAGCGCCAGGATGGCCAGGAAGGGCAAAATCAGCCCGACAACGCTGTCGCCGCCGATGCCGAGGAAGCACCTCAGGAAGCCGTGGTGGAGAAGAAAGAACCCGTCGTCGATGCGCCGAGCGATCCGGCCAACGAGCCCCAGCCCGTCATCGAATAGCCCGCCGGGTTTCCCGGCTTTATCGTTACAAGCGATTCATTACCGGCGGCGCAACCTTGCGCACCGCTATAGCGGCACCCATATACTCTCTAGTCTCTAGTCCGGTTGCTCATTCGAGGGCCGAGACAGCGGCGAAACCGCTCAATCAGAGGGTTCCGAGACAATCATGAACTTTGACAATTATACTGAACGGGCGCGCGGATTCATTCAGTCCGCCCAGGGCTTGGCATTGCGCGCCGGCCACCGGCAATTCACGCCTGAGCATCTGCTGAAGGTGCTGCTCGACGACAAGGAAGGCCTGGCAGCCCAACTGATGGAGGCCACCGGCGCCAACCACGGGCAGGCGCTTAACGCAATTGAGGCTGAACTCGACAAACGACCCAAGGTCGAAGGCGGCGGCGCGAGCCAAGTCTATCTCGCGCCCGAAACCGCGCGGCTGTTCGAGAGCGCCGAGCAGGTCGCCGAGAAAGCCGGCGACCGTTTCGTCACCGCCGAGCGTCTGCTGCTGGCTCTGGTGCTGGCCACTCCGACGCCATCAGCCCAGGTGCTCGCCGATGCCAAGCTCACCGCCCAGGCTCTCAACAGCGCCATTAACGATCTGCGCAAGGGCCGCACCGCGGATTCCGCCTGGGCCGAGGACCAATACGACGCCCTCAACAAATACGCCCGCGACCTCACCGCCCTGGCCCGCGAAGGCAAACTCGACCCGGTGATCGGCCGCGACGAGGAAATTCGCCGGGTCATCCAGGTGCTGTCACGGCGCACCAAGAACAATC
>CAZYDR010000119.1:0-10754 GCA_964645285.1 uncultured Alphaproteobacteria bacterium | reverse complement strand
TGGGAGGCAGCCCGCCACCAATGGTCCGATGAGGGGTGAAACCACCGCGTCGGGCACGCCGGCCCAGTGCAACAACCGCACCGCGAAATCGGCAATCAATGGCGTCTGCTCGGCCGGCTTGGCGATGACCGCGTTGCCCGCCACCAGGGCAGCGGTGACCTGGCCGGTAAAGATGGCCAGGGGGAAGTTCCACGGCGCGATGCAGGTGAACACGCCGCGGCCATGGAGCGAGATCTGGTTGCTCTCTCCGGTCGGACCGGGCAACGCCACCGGCGCGGCGAAATCAGCCCTGGCCCGAGTGGCGTAGTAGCGGCAGAAATCGACCGCCTCGCGGACCTCGGCTAGAGCGTCGGCGATGGTTTTGCCGGCCTCGCGCACGCAAATGGCCATGGCCTCGGCGGTATTCTCTTCCAGCAGAGCGGCCATGCGATCGAGGCAATACGCGCGTTCGCCGGCAGGCGTAGTAGCCCAATCCGGAAAGGCATTCACGGCGGTGGCCACAGCCTGCTCGACAGCGACGCAATCGGCTTCAACAACGCTGCCGACAACCCGGCGGCGGTCGGCTGGATCGGTGATTTGCCGTCCCGCGCCTGCTAGTCCGGCCCGCAACGGCGCTGCCACCGCCTCGGCCATGGCCTTGGCCTGTGGCTCGAGGGCGGCCCGGTCAGTCAGGTCGATGCCATGGGCATTGGTCCGGCCCTCGCCGTAGAGATCGGCGGGCAGCGGGATGCGGGGATGGGGCTTACTGTCGATGGCGCGCAATTCGACCACCGGGTCGGCGGCGATTTCGGCTACCGGTAGAGCCTCGTCAACGATTCGATTAACGAATGAGGTGTTGGAGCCGTTCTCAAGCAGTCGGCGCACCAGATAGGGCAATAGTTCCTCGTGACTGCCCACCGGGGCATAGACCCGGCAGGGAATGTCCAGCTTTTCGGGACCGACAATCTCGCAATAAAGCGCCTCGCCCATGCCGTGGAGACGCTGGAACTCGAAATCGCGATTGTCGCCGGCCAGTTCCAGCACCACCGCCAGGGTCTGGGCGTTGTGGGTGGCGAACTGGGGATAGAAGGCATCGCCGGCCGCCAGGATGCGGCGCGCGCAGGCGATATAGGAAACGTCAGTTGAGGCCTTGCGGGTGAATACCGGATAGCCGTCGAGGCCGAGTTCCTGGGCGCGTTTGATCTCGGCATCCCAATAGGCGCCCTTGACCACGCGCAACGGTATGCGGCGACCGCCACATCGGGCCAGGGCGGAGAGCCAGTCGATCACCTGGGGCGCTCGCTTTAGATAGGTTTGCAGGGCGACGCCGAAGCCTTCCCAGCCGTGGAGCGCCGGGTCGCTGTACACCGCTTCGATAACATCGAGGGAGGGCTCCAGGCGGTCGGCCTCCTCGGCATCCACCGTGAACCCGATGCCGTGGTCCATGGCGCGCCGCGCCAGGGTGAGAAGCCGGGGCGCCAGTTCACCGAGCACGCGATCGCTCTGGGCATATTCAAAGCGCGGATGCAGGGCCGATAGCTTGACGGAGATACTTGGTTGGGCGAACACATCGCCGCTATTCGACGCGCCGCCGATAGCGGCGATGGCGGCGCCGTAGGCCGCCATGTAACGCTTGGCGTCAGCCTGGGTCCGCGCCGCCTCGCCGAGCATGTCGAAGGAATGGCGATAGCCTTCGGCCTCGGCCGGGCGTCCGCGCTCGATGGCCTCGTCGATGGTCCGGCCCATGACGAACTGGCGGCCGAGAATGCGCATGGCCTGGATCAACGCCTGGCGGATCACCGGCTCGCCGCTTTGCGCCACCAGGCGGCCGAGAGCTGAGCCCACATGGCCGGTCAACCCGGGATCGAGCCGCACGATGCGCCCCGTCAGCATCAGCCCCCAGGTCGAGGCATTGACGAACAGCGAGTTGCTGCGCCCGAGGTGGCCCTCCCAGTCGGCATCGCCGAGCTTATCGCGGATCAGCCGGTCGGCGGTCTCACCGTCGGGAATGCGCAGCAGAGCCTCGGCCAAACACATGAGCATCACCCCTTCCTGGGTCGAGAGCTCATATTCCTGAAGGAAGGCGTCGATGCCGCCGGCGCCCTGGCGACCGGCGCGGACGCTGGCGACCAGGACCTGGGCCCGCTCGGCGACCCGACGGCGGGCCGGGCCATCGAGATCAGCCTCGGCCAGCAGAGCCTCGACGCAGATGGTCTCATCGGCGCGGTAGTTGTCGGCAATGGCCCGGCGCAGCGGATCCCAAGAGGCCCCTGGCCGGGCGTGGATCATGGCGTCGGTCATTGCCCCCTCACCGCCGGGGCCGATCCAGTTCGACCATGCCCGCGGGCGTCAGCTTGAACCCGGTCAAGGTGCGTTCGTTATGAGACATGCGCCACGACAGCATCTTCTGGGCGTATTCCAAAACCACCGCCGCGTGGGCCGGATCGTTGGCCAGGTTGTTGTACTCGTCAGGGTCGAACTCAAGGTCGAACAACAGCGGATCAAGACCGGTGAAATGGATGTACTTGTAGCGCCGCCCGCGGATCACCGAGAGCGAACATTCATCGAAGCCGACGCCAAGCGTGGTTTCCGGCATATCGTCGGCGACGTCGCTGAAGTCGAACTCCCAGTGCACTTCACTTCGCCAGCGCGCCGGTGTGCCGCCGTCAAGAAAACCACGCAGGGAATAGCCGTCGCATTGCGCCGGCACAGGGAGGCCCATGAGATCGAGGATCGTCGGCATGATATCGATATTCTCGGTGAAGGCATCGACCACGGCGCCCCGGCCGGCGTCCCACTCGGTCCCGGGGGCACGGACGATCAACGGCACATGGTAAGCGCTGTCGTAATAACATTCCTTGCCGACCACCCAATGGTCGCCAATGGTGTCGCCGTGATCGCTGGTGATGACGATCAGGGTGTTGTCGTACTGGCCGCCAGCCTTGAGGGCGGCCACGAGGCGGCCGATACTGTCGTCAACCTCGGTAATCAGGCCGTAATAGGTGGCGCGAAGCTTCGCCAAGTCGTCATCGCTCATATCACCGACATAACGAGCGCTGTTGTGGCCGAAACCGACGAAAGGATGGATAGCCGTCTCGTCCTCGGGCGTCGCCGCCCGGCGCGGCGCCGGCACGGTCGCCGGATCGTACATACGATTGTAGGGCTCGGGCGCAATGTAGGGCGGATGAGGCCTGAGGTAGGAGACATGCAGAAACCACGGCGTCTCACCCTGACCGGCAATGTGGTCGATGGCGATGTCGGTGCAGTACGCGGTATCGCTGTCCTCGGCGCTATAGCGCGCCGGGGCATCAAAGGGGCCGAAACCGCCGGCCGCCCAATGGCTGTCCGGGGAGCCATACATGTCGAACGGCTTCTCGGTGACCTCGTAGCCCTTGGCCGCCAAGTGATCGACCCAGGCATTCGGGTGGGTCGGCACAGGGGCCAGTGACGTGAAGCCGGGCAGCACGCCTTCATAGCCCTGGCCCAACACCGGCGCCTCGCTGCCGCTGGCGCGTGGATCCAGACTGGTGTCGGTATAACCGATCAAGGACGGGTCATAGCCCGCCTCGCGCACCTCACGCGCCAGGTTGGTGAATCGATTATCCAGCGGCGTGCCGTTGCGCCGCGAGCGATGGTTCATCATATAGGTGCCGGTTAACAGGGATGCCCGACTCGGGCCACAGGGCGAGCACTGGACAAAGTGATTGGCGAACAGCACACCATCCGCGGCAAGGGCGTCAAGATGGGGGGTGCGAACGGTCGAGTGGCCGAGCAGCGACAGGCAATCGGCGCGCCATTGATCAGGCGTAACAAACAGAACGTTCAGTGGCTTAGCCATGATATGAGCCCATAAAGTCAGTACGAGGGCATGGTGGCGGACCCGAAAAACCCACGCAGAGGTTTGGCTCCGCTCTATAATACGGTATTTAAGTTTTGGGGAAAGTAGTTCCGAGGCGGTTCGGCCAAAGGTCGTTGTATGGGATTTAAGCTCAAGTTCTGGGGGGTCCGGGGCAGCATTGCCTGTCCGTCGCCAAACCACCTCGCGTTTTGCGGTAATACCAGTTGCGTTGAAGTCTCCTGTGGCGGCACCCGAATGATCTTCGACGCCGGTACCGGCATACGCAATCTCGGCCACTGGCTGGTAAAAAAGAACGTCAATCACGCGACTATTTTCCTGTCTCATGTTCACTGGGACCACATCAACGGCTTTCCCTTTTTCTCGCCGGCATTTCGTCGCGACTGCTCGTTCACCATCATGGCCGGGCATCTGTCGAAGTTCGGCGGCGTGCGCAACGTGCTCGCCGGCCAGATGACCACGCCGACGTTTCCGGTACCTCTGGACGCCATGCACGCGGCCGAGTCCTTTGAAGATTTCAATGCCGGCGATTCGTTCAACCTGTCGGTCAATCCCAAGGTCAGGATCAAGTCTGTCGAACTCAATCACCCTGACGGCGCCACCGGTTACCGCATCGAATATGCCGGTAAATCCATGTGCTATGTCACCGACACCGAGCATATCATCGGCCAGCCCGATCAGAAAATTCTTGGTCTGATCGAGGGCACGGACCTGTTGATCTACGACTGCACCTATACGGACAAAGAATTCGCCAACAAGATCGGTTGGGGTCATTCCACATGGCAGGAAGCGGTGCGCTTGTCGAAGGCCGCCAACGTCAAGAGCCTGGCCATCTTCCACCATGACCCGGACCACGAGGACCGCTTCATGGAGCAGGTCGAAAACGAAGCGCGGCAATTATGGTCGGGCGCGTTTGTCGCCCGCGAACACATGCGGATAAATCTGGCTTGAGCTGAATTTTCGCGCCGCCTTCGGTGGAACGGAAAACGGCAACTAGAGCGTATTCCGATCTTATAGGGCCATTTGACCGCGTATTGTCTGAAGATGCTCTAGACCGGTGTTACCAATGCCGCCGCGCTCGATAGACTACCACCTGACAGCCCACTTCCGGAAAGACCGGTTCGACGTCGCAAGCTCAGGGGTCGTGTGGCTTCGTCCTGCGGCGTGACGCTGACACGCAGCAGGATCAGGAGCGCTTTACCGATTGCCGCACCGTCTCCGGAGAGATCGTCATCGACCACTGCCGCCATGGCATCCGCATGAGCCTTGATGACCTCAAGCTGATGGGGCGAAGGCTCCGGTGTGTCGCGGCAATAGTCACATAGCAGTTCGGCGATCTCGCTCATCAATGGATAGCCCGACCGACGACCCTGGCCGCCAATGATGTCGGCGAGCGTGCCGATAAGACGCACCGCTTGGCTCCGGCCGCCGGAATTGTCGGTGGCCTCATCATAGGCCCGGACAATGGCTTCCACATCATGATGGACGCTTTGCAGAAAGACCTTTGACGGCGGCAGTTCCGGAGCCGCCTCGGCGCGGGGCATTGTTACCGCATCTATCTCGTCGTCCTCGATGTCGTCCACTTCCGGCTCGCGTGGGGTCTCGCGCCGTTCAGGCCCCGTGTAGGCCTCGGTGTCGACGAATTCGCGAGGTTTCGTGGCAATTGCCAACATGCGGGAGTAGAGCGAACTGGGCGACACCGGTTTGCACAGGAATTCGTTTATGCCGATCTCGCTGACCTGGTGAGCCATGGCCTGCTCCTCGGGCGCCGCCAGCATGATGATCGGAATGGCGCGGTGAGACCCCTCTTCGCCGCGCCGCAGGCGGCGGGCGAACTCAAGCCCATTGAGCGGCCCAGTCCCGAAATCGCTGATGATCATGTCCACGGGCTTATCGCGTACGACTGTAATGCCTTCGTCGCAGTCATCGGCCGTGACCACCGAGCGCACGCCGAAATCACGCACCATGTGCATGAGCGGACCGAGGGCGCGTTCATCGTCCTGAATGATCAGGGCGGTCAGATCGTTGAGCGACGTATCATCCATGAAGTCCCGAAACTTGGCGGCGGAAAGCAGGTTAGGTGAATCCGTCGTACGGTTGAATCGCATTGACCACCTATTTAGAGTCCGAATTGGTAAAATTTGCGTTTATGTGGCGGCTATTGTTTTTCAAAGCTGGCCCTACGACTGACGAATTTGAGCCGCGCGCTGGAGCATGGCGACCATTTTCGCACCACGATCTCCACCGTCGCCTTTTAGCTTTCCATCAATGATGACCTTCAGTGCGCCGATATGGACCCCAAAAACCTCAAGCTGGGCGTTTTCGACGGAATCAGCGGAGCGACAGAAATCGGATAAGGACGCGCCGATAGCGGTCATCAGGTCGTAGCCGAAGCTGGTGCCGGTGCCCTTGAGGTTATGAGCGATAATGGCGACCTCACCGATCATCTTGTCACGGTTGCCAGCAGAGGCCCGCGCCGTCGCATATAATTCGTCCAGATTGCGAACCTCATCGGCGGCCCAGTTCAGGTAATCGTTACCCATGGACTCAATTACAATCTCGGCCCGCGCCAACGCCGCCTCATCGATTTTGAAACCGTCTGAGCCCGCTCGCAGCTTTATCCGACTTTCAGGGGCTTCGATGATCTCGGCCTCTCGCTTTACCTGCTCGTCCATAAGCCTGTCCACGCCACGCGACCATGCGCGGCCCTCAAATTGAGAAGATCCTGTGGCGGGCCGACAAAATCTGGTCCACCACGGTCAGGTGTACGACTGGAGTTGTAAAAGCCGGGTTAACTACCGGAACAATCAATGTCGCCGGGCGCGAAAGGCGCGGGCGACTTTCGATACGGGTTCATGGCCCAGGGCATCGCTGATGAACCAACTGGCGTCCACCAGGGCGTCGAGATCAACGCCGGTCTCGATCCCGAGGCCGTGCAGCATATTGACAACGTCCTCGGTCGCGACATTGCCGGTAGCGCCCGGCGCAAAGGGACAGCCCCCGAGCCCCGCCACCGAACTGTCGATGACGGAAACACCCATTTCCAGCACCGCCAGAAGATTGGCCAGGGCTTGGTCGTAGGTGTCGTGAAAATGGGCCGCGAGATGCTCGATGGGAACCGCTTCAGCGACCGCTTCGAACATGGCCCGGGCCCGGGCCGGCGTGCCGACGCCGATGGTATCGCCGAGGGATATCTCAAAACAACCCATGGCATAAAGCTCGCGCGCGACCTCGGCTACGGCCTCGGGCGCGACGTCGCCTTCATAGGGGCATCCCAGGGTGCAGGAGATGTAGCCTCGCACCGCCACGCCCTGACCTGCCGCCGCCTCGCAGACCGGACGAAAGCGCTCAAAGCTTTCCGCCACCGTGCAGTTGATATTTTTGCGCAAGAAGGTCTCCGACGGCGCGCCAAACACCGCGACTTCGTCGGCGCCGGCTGCCACGGCCGCCTCAAAACCCTTCATGTTGGGTATTAATACAGGATATCTAACTGATTGTTTTTTCATTATTCCCATCATGACACTAGCGCCGTCTGCCAGCTTCGGTATGGATTTCGGTGAGACGAAACTGGCGGCCTCGATGACCGGCAGTCCAGCGGCGGTAAGACGGTCGATGAGTTCGACTTTCACGGCCGTTGAAATCGTCACCGGCTCATTCTGCAGACCATCCCGTGGCCCTACATCGACCAGAGTGACCGTGTCCGGCATCGCCATATCAAACACCCTCATCGGCAATGAATGTCATGAGTTCGGCGCCCTCGTCGACCTGGTCGCCCGGGTTGTAGCGGAAGCTCTCCACGTGGCCGTCGGTCGGTGCGGCGATGGTGTGTTCCATCTTCATGGCCTCGATGACCATGAGGGCCGCGCCACGGGCGACGGTGGCGCCGGCATCGACCATAATCGCGACCACCCGGCCGGGCATGGGAGCGGGCAGGCTGCCATCCCCCGCCACGGCGCTGTCGGCCATGATAACCGGGTCGTGATCGACAAGGCGGTAGGCGGCAGCGCTGGTAAACACGATAACCTCGCCGTCGCCAACGACGACGCTTCCCTGATCGCCTGATAGCAGGTCCAGCGCCGCGCCATCGACGTCGAACTCAAAGCCCTGGGCCGTTGCAACCACTGACACCGAGCGTTCCTGGTCGCCATCGAGATAACGGAAATCATGCTGCGCGGCGCCATTGAGACGCCAACCGTCGGCCCCATGCCACGGCGAATAGGGATCGTTGGTCATCAGGCCGGCCAGGGCGGTATCCTCGGCCCGGCGCTTAACGGCGTCCGCCGCAGCCAGGGCCAGGGCATAGCCCGGCGCTGCTCCCGGCAACGGCGCCAGCGCATCACCATGGCGATCAATGAAGCCGGTATCGGCGCCGCCGGCAGTGAATTCGGCATGGCTGGCGATGGCCTTCAAAAATCCGACGTTGTTGGCGACGCCGGCGATCCGCGTTTCCGCCAGGCTTTCGACCAGGCGTGCCGCGGCAGCCTCGCGGTCATCGCCCAGGACCACCAGCTTGGCGATCATGGCGTCGTAGTGCGGGCTGACCGTATCGCCTTCCCGAACACCGGTTTCAAGACGCAGATCATCGCCCACCGCGCCCGCACGGAAACAGTAAAGCTCGCCGCTGGACGGCAGGAAACCGCGCACCGGATCCTCCGCATAGAGTCGCGCCTCGATAGCGTGACCGGTGACGGCAATGGCGTCCTGGCCACAGGGTAACGGCTCGCCGGCGGCGACACGAAGCTGCCATTCGACCAGATCGATACCGGTTATCATCTCGGTCACCGGATGCTCGACCTGGAGCCGGGTATTCATTTCGAGGAAATAGAACCCGCCCTCCCCGTCAACCAGGAATTCGACCGTGCCGGCCCCCCGGTAATCGACCGCTCGGGCCGCCGCCACCGCCGCATCCAACAGAGCGCCGCGAACACCGTCGTCAAGCCGTGGCGCCGGCGCTTCCTCGATGACCTTCTGGTGCCGCCGCTGGATCGAACAGTCACGTTCGAAGAGATGCACCACGTCGCCGTAGTTATCACCGAAGACCTGAACCTCGATATGGCGCGGCCGGTCCACGTAACGCTCCAGCAGCACCCGGTCATCGCCGAACGCGGCCTTGGCCTCGCGTCTGGCCCCGGCCAGGGCATCGGCGAAGCCGGCCGCCGCCTCAACCACCCGCATACCAGTGCCGCCGCCCCCGGCCACCGGCTTGATAAGCACGGGAAAGCCAATCTTCGACGCCGCTTCGCCGAGGGTGCCATCGTCTTGATCACCATGGTAGCCCGGCACCACCGGCACCCCAGCCTGTTCCATGAGCGTCTTGGCGGCGGCCTTGTCGCCCATGGCCACGATGGTCTCCGGCGCCGGACCAATGAAGACAACATTGGCATCAGCACAGGCCTGGACAAACCCGGCGTTCTCGGCGAGAAAACCGTAGCCTGGATGAATCGCCTGAGCACCCGTGTCCAAGGCGGCTTTGATTATGGCGTCACCACGGAGATAGCTTTCAGCCGCCGGCGCCGGCCCGATGGCGACGGCCTCGCCGGCCATGGCCACATGACGGGCGTTAGCGTCGACCTCGGAGTAGACCGCCACGGTGGTGATACCAAGGCGTCGCGCGGTCGCCATGACGCGGCACGCGATCTCGCCCCGGTTGGCGATGAGTATCTTGTCGAACAACGCTAGCCGTGCCAGCCGGGCTTGCGTTTTTCGAGGAAGGCGGCAATGCCCTCGCCGGCCTCCGCATGGCTGCGGCGGGCTGCTATACGCCGGGCGGTGTCCTCGATGAGGGCGGCGTCGATGGGTCGGCCGGCGACGGCGGCAATCAAGTCCTTGGCCTCGGCCAGGGCGCCCGGCGGGGCGGCAAACAGGCGCTCGACCATGCGCTTGCCGGCGGCGGCTAACGCCTCGGCGTCATCGACCACTTCGTGGACCAAGCCGATACGGCGTGCTTCATCGGCGGCGATGCGTTCGCCGGTCTGGAAATAGCGCCGCGCCTGACGCTCGCCAATGGCGGCGATGACGTAGGGCGAAATAGTCGCCGGGATCAGGCCGAGCTTAATTTCCGACAGGCTGAAAGCGGCGCTTTCAACCGCAATGACCATGTCGCAGGCCGCCATCAATCCGACACCGCCGCCGAAAGCCGCGCCCTGGACCAGTGCCACGGTCGGTTTTGGCAAGGTACTGAGCCGATTCAGCATCTGGCTGAGCGCCCGGGCATCCTCGAGGTTTTCCGCTTCCGTAAAAGTCGCCGCGTGCTTCATCCAGTTCAGATCGGCACCGGCCGAGAAACTTTTACCCGCCGCTTCAAACAACGCCACGCGCACCCCGTCGGCGCCGGCAAGATCCTCAAGCACGTCGCTCAAGCGCTCGATGACCTCGGCATTGAAGGCGTTGTGCACCTCGGGCCGGTTAAGGGTAATGGTGGCGACGCCCTCCGGCGAGGCCCGCATCAGAACACTGTCTTCACTCATGACTTGGTCTCCTTGGCCTACATTCTGAAGATGCCGAATTCGGTCTTCTCGATGGGCGCGTTGAGCGCCGCCGACAATCCTAGGCCAAGCACCATGCGGCTGTCGGCGGGGTCGATAATGCCGTCGTCCCACAGCCGCGCCGAGGCGTAATAGGGATGACCCTGGGTTTCGTATTGTTCACGGATCGGCGCCTTGAAGGCGTCTTCGTCGTCGGCGCTCCAGTTCTCGCCCCGGCCCTCGATGTTGTCGCGTTTCACCTGGGCCAACACGCTGGCCGCCTGCTCGCCGCCCATCACGGATATTCGAGCGTTAGGCCACATCCACAGGAAACGCGGGTCGTAGGCGCGGCCGCACATGGCGTAGTTGCCGGCGCCGAAGCTGCCGCCGATCACCATGGTCAGCTTCGGCACCTTGGCGCAGGCCACGGCGGTGACCATCTTGGCGCCGTCCTT
>CAZYDR010000118.1:0-10859 GCA_964645285.1 uncultured Alphaproteobacteria bacterium | reverse complement strand
GCTCAAAACCGCCGGGGCCACCAACCTGCTCCTGGTCACCTTCCTGGTGCCCATCGGCGCTCTGGCGCTCGGCGGCTTGTTCCTCGGCGAACAGCCGGACTGGACCGCTTACGCCGGCCTCGCCCTGATCCTCTGCGGCCTCGCCGCCGTTGACGGGCGGTTGCTCCGGCTCGCCCCTAGATTATTTCGTCCAAGCCCGCAATAAGCCGGTCGACTTCGTCGAGGGTGTTGTAGTGGACCATGCTGCAACGGACGACGCCGTTATGCTTGCGCCGCAGGTCGAGAGCATCGATCAGGCGGGCGACGTAGAAGTCGTCGGCCAGGATCGAGACCTTGTGTTTCAGCATGGGCTTGGGAAATTCGGTAGAGTCACGGCCATCGACCACGAAGGCGAAAGTCGGCGCCCGCTGGGTGGCGTCGCCGGTGGCCCGGCCGATGACTCGCAGATTGGGCTTGGAATTGAGGAAGTCGGCGAAGCGGGTGGCCAGGGTCTCCTCTTGGGCCGCGAACAGGCCGAAGACCTCGCCGAGGCGCTTACGCAGGTCGGCGTTGGAACCCGGGAAGTGGTGTTCGTGGACCAGATCGAAATACTCGACAATGCCGGGAATGCCGGCCATGAGGTCGTGATTGACGCCGCCTAGGTCGAGCTTGTCGGGAATGTCGTCCTCGGTCTTGAAGTAGTGGTTCTGGCCCTCGGCCGCCAGCAGGTGCTCGCGCTTGCCGTAGAGCAGCGATTGATGGGGCCCATAGAGCTTGTAGAGCGAGAGCGCGTAGAAATCGACGTCGGTCTCCTTGACGTCGAGCCGGCGGTGGGGCGAATAGGCCACCGCATCAACACAGGCCAGGGCGCCGGCATCATGGATTTTTTTGACGATCGGCGCCACGTCATGAAGCGTGCCGGTGATGTTCGAGCAATGGGTAAAGCAGACCAGCTTGGTGCGCTCATTGAGCAGCGCCTCCAGGTCGGCGACGTCAAGCTCGCAGGTCTCGGTGTTGACTTGCCACTCGCGGACCACCGCGCCGACCTCGGCCAGGCGGCGCCAGGCGCCATTGTTGGCCTCGTGGTCAAGATTGGTGACGATGACTTCGTCGCCGGGCGAGAACCACGGCCGCAAAGCATGGGCGAGCACGTACATGTTGATGGTGGTCGAACCACCGATCATGACCTCGTCGGTGTCGGCGTTGATCATCTCGGCCATGTTGGCGATGGCCAGTTCGTGGCTTTCGTTGGCGCGGCGCGCATAGGGCGAACCGCCACCGGGCTGCATGCGGGTTTCAGAAAGATTGGCGGTGATGCGATCAACCACCGTGCGCGGCACCATGCTGCCGCCGGCATTGTCGAAATAGGCCCAGTCATTCATGGCCGGAAACTGGCCACGCACGAAATCGAGATCGAGAGAAACCGAATCGGTCATGGGGTACTCCTTAGGTGAGAAGCGTCGAATCACGTCCATGACGCGACTCAGACGACCTTGCCGTGGCAATGCTTGAACTTCTTGCCCGACCCGCAGGGACATGGCTTGTTGCGCCCGACCTTACCCCAGGCTCCCGGGGTCATGGTAGCGCCAGCCCGCGGACCGGTGGCGCCGGCCAACGGCAGTCCTGACTGGTCCTCGCCGTTGCCCCGGCCAGGAACCGGACCAGGCAGGCCGCCCGGCATGGTGCGGCCTTCGCTCATAGCGCGCGGTGGCGGCACCCTATCGTTTTCCTCGGGCGCCAAGCGCAGCTCCACATGAGCAATCACCGACGTCACCGTCTCGCGCAGGGTCGCCAGCATGTCGCCGAACATCCCGAAGGCTTCGTGTTTGTACTCGTTGAGCGGGTCACGCTGGGCCATGGCCCGCAGGCCGATACCCTGGCGCAGGTGATCGAGGGCCAACAGATGGGTCTTCCACTGCTGATCGAGGATTTGCAGCAACAGGCTCTTCTCAGCCATTCGCATGGCTTCCGGAGAGAAGCGCTCCTCCTTCTCGACCATGCGTTGATTGGAAGCGTTGGTGATGCGCTCGAGGATTTCGGCGTCGGCGATGCCTTCCTCGGTCGCCCAATCGACCAGTGGCAGATCAAGACCGAGCACCCTTAGGGTCTCGGCGTGGAGCGTTTCCATCTCCCACTGCTCGGCATAGGCCTTCTCTGGCATGCAACGGCTGACCATGTCTTCGATCACCTCGTGACGCATGTCGTCGATGGTCTCGGCCACGTCCGGCGTACTCATGAGGTCGATGCGCTGCTCGTAGATGACCTTGCGCTGGTCGTTCATGACGTCGTCGAATTTGAGCAGATTCTTGCGGATCTCGAAGTTGCGGTCCTCGACCTTCCTCTGGGCTTTCTCGATGGCCTTGTTGATCCACGAATGGATGATCGCCTCGCCTTCATCGAGCCCGAGCTTCTGCAGCATGCCATCCATGCGGTCGGAGCCGAAGATACGCATAAGGTCGTCCTGCAGGGACAGGAAGAACTTGGAGCTGCCGGGATCACCCTGGCGACCGGAGCGTCCGCGAAGCTGGTTGTCGATACGGCGGCTCTCGTGGCGCTCGGTGCCGAGTACATAGAGCCCGCCGGCGGCGAGTACCTTCTGCTTGTCAGCCTCGATTTCGGCGACGATGGCGGCGGTGCGTTCCGCGCGCTCGGCCTCGTGGGTGACGTCGGCGAGTTCCTGCTGGACCCGCAAATCGAGATTGCCACCAAGCTGAATGTCAGTACCGCGACCAGCCATGTTGGTGGCGATCGTAACCGCACCAAGCTTGCCGGCCTGGGCGATAATAAAGGCCTCTTGCTCGTGATAGCGGGCATTCAGCACGTTGTGCTTGACCTTGCGTTTCTTGAGCATGGCCGCCAGCTCTTCGGATTTCTCGATGCTGATGGTGCCCACAAGCATGGGCTGGCCAGCCGCCTGGCGGTCGGCGATGAGATCGACCACGGCGGTAAACTTTTCCTCGACCGTGCGGTAGATCTCATCGTCGAAATCGTCGCGCACGCAATCCAGGTTGGTCGGCATCTCGACCACGTCGAGCTTATAGATGTCGGCGAACTCGCCGGCCTCGGTGACTGCCGTACCGGTCATGCCGGATAGCTTAGGGTAAAGCCGGAAATAATTCTGGAAGGTAATCGAGGCCAGGGTCTGGTTCTCGTTCTGAATGCTCACCCCTTCCTTGGCCTCGAGTGCCTGGTGCAAGCCGTCGGAGTAACGCCGGCCCTCCATCATGCGGCCGGTAAACTCGTCGATGATGATGACCTTGTCGTCCTTGACGATGTAGTCGGTGTCGCGCTCGAACAGGTGGTGGGCGCGCAGGGCCTGATTGACGTGGTGAACCGTCGAGACATTCTGGATGTCGTAAAGATTATCGCCCTTGAGAATACCGCCCTCGCTTAGCAGGCGTTCGATACTGTCGCCGCCCTCTTCCGTCAGGGTAACGGCGCGGCCCTTCTCGTCCTTCTCGTAGTCGCCTTCTTCGAGCCGGGGAATGTATTTGTCGATGGTGACGTAGGCTTCGGTGCTGTCCTCGGTCGGGCCCGAGATGATTAGCGGCGTGCGGGCCTCGTCGACGAGAATGGAGTCGACTTCATCGACGATGGCGAAGTTGAACGGCCGCTGAACCATCGCCTCGAGCGAGAACTTCATGTTGTCGCGCAGATAGTCGAAGCCGAACTCGTTGTTGGTGCCGTAGGTCACATCGGCGGCGTATTGGGCGCGGCGCTCGTCATCAGCCAGGCCATGAATGATGCAGCCCACGGTGAGGCCGAGGAATTCATAGATCTGCCCCATCCAGGCGGCATCGCGCTGGGCCAGATAATCGTTGACCGTGACCACGTGGACGCCGTCGCCGGTGATGGCATTGAGATAAACCGCCAGAGTCGCCACCAGGGTCTTGCCCTCACCGGTCTTCATCTCGGATATCTGGCCGCGGTGGAGCACCACGCCGCCCATGAGCTGAACGTCAAAATGGCGCTGCCCCAAGGTGCGCTTGGCGGCCTCGCGGACCGTGGCGAAAGCCTCCGGTAAGATGTCGTCGAGGGTATCGTCGCCCTGGAGGCGCTCGCGGAACTGATCGGTACAGGCGCGCAACTGGTCGTCGCTCAACGCCTCGAACTCGGGCTCGAGGGCATTAACGGCGGTAACCGACTTCTCAAACGTCTTGAGGACGCGGTCGTTGGCGGTGCCGAACAGCCGCTTGGCAATCGCTTCGAACATGAGCGTTGAACAGCCTTTCAGGCAGACTCGAAGGCGGGAACCCGATAGTCGAGCCCGTTGGGGCAAGACATAAGCAACACAAGGAGTTTCGTCAACGGCTGCCTCCGGGTATCGGAGTTTCATCGGGGGCTTGTTGCGGGTGTACGGCCTGTGCATGATGCGCCCATCATGACAGCTATATCACCCCTCGCGCCCGCCGCCTTTCCTGCCCTTCCGGCCATTGCCGGGGTTCGCCTTGCCGCAACCGAGAGCGGTGAGCGCTACAAGGGGCGCAGTGACCTGACCCTGATTGAGCTGGCGCCGGGCACCACCGCCGCCGGGGTGTTCACCCGCTCCCAGACCGCGTCGGGGCCGGTTGAGTGGTGCCGCGGCATTCTCGAGGGCGGCGGCGCCCGTGCCGTAGTGGTCAATGCGGGCAACGCCAACGCCTTTACCGGCGCCGCCGGACGGACTGCCGTGCGCCGCACCGCCGAGACCGCCGGGGCCTGTGTCGGGGCCGAGCCGGAACAGGTTTTCATCGCCTCCACCGGGGTCATCGGCGAGGCCTTGAGCGCCGACAAGATCGAGGCCGCCCTGCCCGGCCTGACTGAAGCCCTGGACGGCAACGCCTGGGAAGCCGCCGCACGGGCCATCATGACCACGGACACCTTTCCCAAGGGGGCCACCCGCACCGCCTCCATCGACGGCGAGACCATCACTGTCTCGGGCTTCGCCAAGGGCTCCGGCATGATTGCACCGGACATGGCGACCATGTTGTCCTTCGTCTTCACCGATGCAGCCATTCCGGCGCCCATTCTGCAATCCATGCTGGCCCGGGGCACCAACCGGTCGTTCAATTCGATCACCGTGGACGGCGATACCTCGACCAGCGACACCCTGCTCGCCTTCGCCACCGGCCAGGCCAAACACGGACCGGTAACGCGGGCCGGCGAGGCCCGACTCGGCGCCTTCCGCAAGGCCTTGAACGAGGTCCTGGTCGACCTCGCCCAGCAGGTGGTGCGCGACGGCGAGGGCGCAAGCAAGTTCATTGCCATCTCGGTCTCCGGCGCGGCTTCTGCCCGAGCCGCCCGGCGCATCGGCCTGGCCATCGGCAACTCACCCCTGGTCAAAACCGCCATAGCCGGGGCCGACGCCAACTGGGGCCGTATCGTCATGGCCGTGGGCAAGGCCGGCGAAAAGGCCGACCGCGACCGCATGAGCATTTCCATGGGCGGCGTGCTGATCGCCGAGAACGGCGAGTTGCATCCCGCCTACGACGAGGCCCAGGTGGCGCCCCACATGAAAGGCAGCCATATCGACATTGCGGTCGATGTGGGTGTCGGCAACGGCAAGGCCGCGGTATGGACCTGCGATCTCACGCACGGCTATATCGAGATCAATGCCGACTATCGGTCGTAAGCGAGCGCCTGACCGCGGCACGCCTGATCATGCGTCTTCCCGAAGAACCCGACGCCGACGCCGTTACGCAACAGGCTAACGATCCCGCGGCGACGCGCTACACTGCACGGATGCCGTTGCCCTACAGCCGGGCCGACGCCCTCGACTTCATCAAGGCCGCCCGAGCCAGGGCCGTCGGCGGGGATAGCGCGCCGTTCTTCATACAGATGAAGGATGGTGGCGCGCTGATTGGCGGCATCGACCTTGGGCTTGACGACAAACGTACATCGGCGGAGTTCGGCTACTGGTTGGGTCGCGACTACTGGAACCGGGAATACGGGACCGAGGCGGTGACGGCGCTACTGGATTTCGGCTTTGATGAATTGAACTTGTCCGTGGTGCGCGGCAATGTGGTGCCCGAGAATAGGGCGTCGGTTCGGGTCATGGAGAAACTCGGCATGACCATGGTCGGCCATGAAACCTCACCAGCCCCGGCGCGGCGCGGCGATCAGGAAGTGGATATCTATGAGATGACCCGTGATGAATGGCGTAACCGCTAGCCCCCAAATCCTGCTGGTCGCCACCGTCGCCCTGGTCGATATCGACGGCCGGGTGCTGCTGGCCAGGCGTCCCGAGGGCAAGCCCATGGCCGGGCTGTGGGAGTTTCCCGGCGGCAAGGTGGAGGCCGGCGAGACCCCCGAGGCGGCGCTGGAGCGGGAAATCAGGGAAGAACTCGCTATCGATATCTGCGTGCCCTGCCTGTTACCCCTGAGCTTCGCATCCCATGCATACGACGGCTTTCACCTGCTCATGCCGCTCTATATCTGCCGCAAATGGGACGGCATTCCACGTCCTCAGGAAGGCCAGGAAACCGCCTGGGCGCGCCCCGACCGGCTACGCGATTACCCCATGCCGCCCGCCGACGCGCCGCTGATCGCCAGCCTTGAGGCGGCGCTGCTTTAGTTCACGGCGAGCGCAAACTGCCGATATAGGCGATCAGGTGGTCGATCTCTCGGCGCGAGAGGTTGAGCTTGGGCACGGGGTAGTGGGAATCGGTCAACCAGATGCGCAGGTGGTCGTCGGGCTTGAAAGGGTTGGCGGCAATGACGGGAAACGGCGGCGCGATGTCGCTGGCCCGGCTACCCTCACCGATATAGTGGCATTTGTTGCACCAGTATTTTGCCAGCAACAGCCCCAATTCGGGGTCACCCTCTTCATTGTCCTGGGCGAAGGCCGGGGCGTGTAACACCGCGAGTAACGTAGCAATCACCGCGAACGCGCGAAGACCAGTCATGACGCCCTCCTCAGTCAATGGACACTACTGATCTTACACGGCTACCCCATCCGCCAATCCACCGCATTGAGGGAGATCATTGGTGACCGCCCGTCAAGGCTTGGCCTTGTCGCCGGCCGGGCGTTCGGTGGCGTTGAGGGCGTCGGCGAGGCGGGATTTGGCGCTGCCCGGTGTGAGCGGTTTTTGTTGGCTGGTATCGGGCGCCCAGGCGGTCAGCCACAACACCTGGAAGGTCGCCGGGATACGGCCGTCCGCGTCGCCAAACCGCGCGGTGTAGGCTTCGGCCATAGCCATGAGCGTGGCCCGGCGGGTGAAGCTCTTGCGCCGCTGATGGAGGGCGTTGGTCTCGCCCATGCCGCGCAGGTCGCCCATCAAGGCAAAGGCGTCCGGGTAGTCCACGGTGATGACGTCCATGTCGGCCATGGGCAGGGCGAAGCCGGCGCGCTGGAGCAGAGCCCCGGCGTCCCGGACCTCGGCGAACGGCGCCACGCGAGGGCCGACGCCGCCCTCCTCGGCAACCTCGGCCACGGCCCAGGACTCGCGCAACTCGGTCAGGGTACCGGCGCCGAACAGGGCCGCCACGAACAGACCGTCGGGCCGCAGCACGCGCCGCGCCCGGGCCAGCACACCAGGCAGATCATTGATCCAGTGGAGCGACAGTAGACTGGCCACCAAATCGGCGCTACCATCGGCGCCGAATGGTTCATCACCGTCAGGATCGCATTGGCGGATATCACCGACACGGCCCTCAAGCGCCGATGCCAGGACGCCGCCATGGTCGTCAAGCAATACAGCCGGGCCGAAGTCACGACGCATATCGCCGAGGCGCTCGACCAGCCGGTCGGCCACTTCGCGATAGAGGAAGTCGTGATCGCCCAGGGCGGCCACGGCGCGCCGGCGGTGACGCCGCACCGCCGCCGAATCGAATAGAACCATGGCATCGTTCATCGGACCACTATGGCCGGTTCAGGATGACTCGGGAAGGCTGGCGGCTCATATTGAGCCATGACCAGTTTAACTCCCGCGGCCCATGGCCCCCAATGCTGGCACGACCGGGTGCTCGACGCCCTGTTGCCGCCGCGCTGTCTGGCCTGCACCGCCGCGGTCGATATTCCGGGGCGGCTGTGCCCGACCTGCTGGGCCGCCGTTGACTTCATCGCCGCGCCCCACTGCGCCACCTGCGGCCTGCCCTTCGCCTACGACGAGGGCGACGACGCCGTGTGCGGCGGTTGCGCCGCCGAGACTCCGGCCTTCGACCGGGCCCACGCCGTACTGCGCTACAACGGCGTCGCCCGCTCCCTGGTGCTCGGCTTCAAGCACGGCGACCGGACCCACGCGGCGCCGGCCTTCGCGAATTGGATCGGGCGCGGCGGCGAGGCCCTGCTGGACAGTGCCGACCTGGTCACCCCGGTGCCGCTGCACCGCTGGCGACTGTTCACCCGGCGCTATAACCAGTCGGGTCTGCTGGCCCACGAAATCGCCCGCGCCTGGGGCCTCGACTTCAGCCCGGACCTGCTGTGCCGCACCCGCCCGACCCCGAGCCAGGGCGGCTTCAACCGCCGTGAGCGGTTTCTCAACGTGCGCGGCGCCTTCAAGCTGCGTCCGGGGCACACGGTCGAGGGTCGCCGGGTCATCCTTGTGGGCGATGTCATGACCACAGGCGCCACCGCCAACGCCTGCGCCAGGGCGCTCAAACGGGCCGGCGCGGAGTCGATCGATGTTTTGACCCTGGCACGGGTGGTCCCCGAGGGCGACTGACACTATATTGGCGCTCAATTAGCAAAATTCGTGAGAGATACCGTGGCTAAAGTCGAAATCTACACCACCATGCTGTACGGTTTCCGTAGCGCCGCCAAGCAGCTACTCAAGAACAAGGGCGTCGCGTTCACCGAAATCGACGTCATGCTCAAACCCGGCATGCGGCGAGAGATGATCGAACGCGCCGACGGCCAGACCTCGGTGCCGCAAATCTTCATCGACGACGTCCATGTGGGCGGCTGCGACGAGCTTTATCTGCTGGAGCACCGCAAGCGCCTCGACCCCATGCTGGAGGGCAAACCATGACGACACCAATTCCCGGCCCGTTCAAGGTCGCCTGCATTCAGAACACCGCGACCCAAGACCTCGACGCGAACGTGGCGACCGCTAGCGCCCTGGTGCGCGACGCGGCGGCGGCGGGCGCCGACTTCATTACCCTGCCCGAGCATTGCTCGTTGATGGAGCCGCGCCGGAACGTGCTGCACCAGCACGCGGTGCCGCTTGGCGAGCACCCGACCCTGGCCAAGTTCCAGGCCCTGGCGGCCGAGGTCGGACGCTGGGTGCTGATCGGCTCCCTGCCGGCACGCTCGCCGGACGGACGCATCGCCAATTGCTCGGTACTGCTCGACGACAGTGGTAACGTGGTCACCAGCTACGATAAAATCCACATGTTCGACGTCGATCTGCCGACCGGCGAGCGGTTCCGCGAGTCAGACGATTTCCAGCCCGGCCCGGAGGCCCGCCTGGTCGAGACCCCGTGGGGCGCCATGGGCATGACCGTGTGTTACGACCTGCGGTTCCCCCAACTCTACCGCGGCCTGGCCCAGGTCGGGGCGCGGTTCCTCACGGTTCCCGCCGCCTTCACCAAGGTCACCGGCGACGCCCACTGGCACACCCTGCTGCGTGCCCGGGCCATCGAGAATTGCTGCTTCGTCATCGCCCCGTGCCAGACCGGCCACCATTACGGCAAGCGCTATACCTGCGGCCACTCGCTGATTATCGACCCGTGGGGCGAGGTGTTGGCCGATGGCGGTGATGATGTCGGGTTTGTCATGGCCGAGGTCGATCCCGCCCGGGTCGACGAGGTTCGGGCTATGATTCCCAGCCTCGACCACGACCGGCCCTTTGAAGTTACGGGGACCGCAGTACCGCGCATATCCGCTGTATCCTAGCGGGCTTGGGCTCAGGCCGTTCAAAGTCCTCATAGGCCGTCACCCACATCCTGCCACGTACGACTTCAAGTAATTCACCGGCGTTGAGCAGGTGATGGGGGTTGCGCGGCCGGCCGAAGTTCTCGTTACCCATGGCGTAGGTCTCGTAAATCAACACCCCGCCCGGCTCCAGCGCGTCCATGAGCGCCGGCAGCAGGGGACGGTGCAGATAGTTGGCCACCACCACGCCGCCGAAACGCTGACCCAGGAACGGCCACTTTGATCCGTCTTCCAGGTCGGCGCTAATCAGGGTGAAGCCGTCACGGTCACCGGGAATTTCGCATTGCTCCACGTCCTGATCGATAGCGGTGACTGGGTGGCCGCGATCGAGAAACACCAGGGAATGGCGGCCACCGCCGCAAGCTATATCGAGGACCGGCCGACCGACCGGCACCAAATCCGCGAACCGCCGGACCCATTTGGAAGGCTCGTCCAGGGGCGTGTAATGGCGGCGTAGAGGCTGTTCCATGGGGTCGTTCCGGAGTTCGTTAGTAGTTGTTAAGCGGCCTGAAAGCCATTATGTGGGAAGATATACTGTTGTCGGCGTTGTGCAACGACGCTGGTAACGACATTGAATCCAGGGCGGATCGATGATTGTTTTCGACCTCAGATGCGGCAAGGACCATGTCTTCGAGGCTTGGTTCCGCGACAGCGAGACCTACCACGCCCAGGCCAAGGCGGGTGAGGTCGCTTGCCCGGTGTGCGGCGACACCGCTGTCGCCAAAGCCCTAATGACGCCCAACGTGGCGACCACCAGCAGCGAATCCATCAGCCCCGAGCAGGCCGCCCAGGTCATGCGCTACCTGAGCGCCGTGCGCAATCATGTGGAAAAGACCCACGACAACGTCGGCGACAAATTCCCCGAGGAAGCCCGCAAGATCCACTACGGCGAAACCGAGAAGCGCAACATCTACGGCAACGCCACCGCCGCCGACGTCCGGGAACTTGACGAAGAGGGCATCGAGTTCGGCGTCCTGCCGGCCCCGGCCAAGCGCAAGACGAACTAGTTTAAGCGCGTTCAAGCACC
>CAZYDR010000117.1:0-11168 GCA_964645285.1 uncultured Alphaproteobacteria bacterium | reverse complement strand
CCCTCGCCATAGATCGTACCCAGATCAACCAGGTGATCTTTTTCGGCCTGGCGCGGGAAGGCAACAATACGGTGCTCCAGGAAAGCCCGCTATTCAAGCCGGAGTACCAGAGTTCCTGGGCCACGCTGGACGTTGACCAGGCCAATGCGCTGCTGGACGACATGGGTCTGACAAAACGGGATGACCGTGGCGTACGGTTAATGGCCGACGGCCGGCCCATCGATATCGTGGTGGAAACCGCCGGCGAAAGCACCGAGGAAACCGACGTGCTGGAACTGATCCAAGATGACTGGCGGAAGATTAGCATCGAGTTATTCATTAAGCCCTCCCAACGGGAGGTGTTCCGCAACCGAGTGTTCGCCGGTAGTTCGGTCATGTCAGTGTGGTCGGGCATTATCAACGGCGTGCCCACCGCAGCCATGAGCCCGGGCGAACTGGCACCGACGGAGCAAATGCATCTGCAATGGTCCAAGTGGGGCAAGTTCTACGAGACCAGTGGCCAATCCGGTCTGGCCATCGAAATGGACATCGTTCAGGAACTCGCTGACCTCAACGAGGCCTGGCGGGTGGCCAGCGACGGTGCCGAACGGGAAGGCATTTGGCATCGCATGCTGAAGATCCACAGTGAGCAAACCTTCACCATCGGCATCGTCAACGGCGTACCCCAGCCAGTGGTGGTCAACAATTCGCTGCGGAACGTCCCCGCGACGGGCATTTGGAACTGGGACCCGGGCGCCTATTTCGGCATCTACCGGCCGGATAGCTTCTGGTACACCGAAGACCGGCGCTAGCACATGTTTCGTTACATCATTCACCGGCTGCTGGTGATGATTCCGACGTTGTTGGTGATCAGCCTCATCGTCTTTGTCATCATCCAGTTACCGCCCGGTGATTACCTCGACACCATGATTAACGAGATGATTAGCACCGGTGAGGAACCTGACTGGGAGTACATCGAGTTCCTGCGCGCGCAGTACGGCTTCGACAAACCCATCATCGAACAATACGCCCATTGGCTGTTCGGCATGCTGCACGGAGATTTAGGGTTTTCCTTCGAGTACCGCCTGCCGGTCAGCGAAGTGGTTGGTGACCGCCTGTTGCTGACCTTCATGATTTCCTACGTCACCATGGTCTTCACCTGGCTGATCGCCTTTCCCATCGGCCTCTACACGGCGACCCATCAGTACAGTTGGGGTGACTACGGCCTGACCTTCATCGGCTTCATCGGCCTGGCGACACCCAACTTCCTGCTCGCCCTGGTGCTGCTCTATTTCGCCCGGGTGATTTTCGGCACCGAGATCGGCGGTTTGATGGACGCCGAGTTTATCGGCCAGGACTGGTCCTGGGCCAAGGCGGTGTCGGTGCTTGAGCATTTGTGGATTCCCGTGATCGTCATCGGTACCGCCGGCACCGCCGGCATGATTCGCCGGCTGCGCGCCAACATGCTCGACGAGCTCGAAAAGCAATATGTGGTCACCGGCCGGGCCAAGGGTCTGCCGCCGCTCCGCCTGTTGCTCAAATATCCCTTCCGGGTGGCGCTTAACTTCTTCATCGCCGATATCGGGTCCATGCTGCCGGCGATCATCTCGGGCGAGGCTCTGGTCGCCGTGGTGCTGTCGTTGCCGACCACCGGACCCATGATGGTGTCGTCCCTGCAAAGCCAGGATATGTACCTCGCCGGCTCGTTTCTCATGTTCCTCGCCACCCTCACGGTGGTCGGGGTACTGATGTCGGATTTGGCCCTGGCCATGCTCGACCCGCGCATTCGCCTGCAGGGGGGGGCGAGCCGATGACCGATACACCAATGAACGGCACGGCGACACCCGGCAGCAGGCAGCCGATCAAGCATTTCGTCTCCACCGAGCCATTCGATGCCATGTCGGTCGAAGTCCTGACGCCGGAGCAGGAACGCTTCTACATGGCGTCCCAGTGGCAGCTTATGTGGTGGAAGCTTAAGCGCCACCGCCTGGCGATCTTCTTCGGCGCCGTGCTGCTGATCATGTACGGCTCTACCCTGATCAGCGAAATTCTGGCGCCCTACGATCTGCACAGCAAGAATTCGCAGTACATCTATGCGCCGCCCCAATCGGTCCATCTATTCAACGATGGCGAGTTCGTCGGGCCCTTCGTCTATGGCTGGACCTATACCCTGAACATGGAGAACCTGCGCCGCGAGTACGGCGAGGATACCGCCAAGGTCTATCCTCTGCGGTTTTTCTGTCTCGGCGATTCCTACGAGTTCTGGGGCGTGGTTCCCGGCAGTTTCCACCTGGTTTGCCCGGCCGAAGGCTCGACCCTGTTCCTTTTCGGCACCGACCGCCTGGGCCGGGATATGTTGTCGCGCATCATCTATGGGGCGCGCATATCGTTGACCATCGGCCTCATCGGCATCGTCATCAGCTTCACTCTCGGGGTGGTTATCGGCGGCATCGCCGGTTATTACGGCGGCCTGATCGACAACATCATCCAGCGGGTCATCGAGATTATTCGCTCGTTCCCCGAGCTGCCCCTGTGGATGGCCCTGTCGGCGATCATGCCGGTGACCTGGAGTCCGATATTCATATTCTTCGGCATCAGCGCCCTGCTGGGTCTGCTCGACTGGACCAGTCTGGCCCGCGCCGTGCGCTCCAAGCTGCTGGCGCTGCGCGAAGAAGACTACTGCACCGCCGCCCAGCTCATGGGGGCGCGGCCCCGGCGCATTATCGAGCGCCATCTGCTGCCCGGCTTTATGAGCCACCTGATCGCCTCGGCGACGCTTTCCATTCCGGCGATGATCCTCGGCGAGACGGCGCTGAGCTTCCTCGGCCTCGGCCTGCGCCCACCGGTCACCAGCTGGGGCGTGCTATTGAACGAGGCCCAGAACATCAACGTGGTGGCGCTTTACCCCTGGCTGATCCTGCCGGTGGCGCCGGTCATCCTGGTCATCCTCGCCTTCAACTTCGCCGGCGACGGCCTGCGCGACGCGGCCGATCCTTATAAGTAGTACCATCGGTCATTGAAGCAATGACCGATGGGCGTTCAATTGTCACGCAGGATACCGCCGAACGGTCGGCGGCCCGCGGTCGCGGGCTGGAAGAAAGCCAATGGCCGGCAATTATGGGGACGCCTTACTTAATTATTCTCCGCCGGGCTAAACCGCGACGGGGCGGTACATGAAATAGGTGTCGGTGATAGTATCGTCGGGCAGTGGATAAGGTTCGAGGTTTGGGAAGGCGACGCTGGTTACCACCAGGCCTTCGGGCCGCACCAATTGCAGCACGAAGGGCTCGATCTGGGCAGCAATACCGGCGTTGATCTCGCGGTCGAAGCTGTCCACGTCGGCATGGAACAGCGGCACCTGGCCGGCGAAGCGCTCGACCGCCCGGGGCAGGGTGTCGGCAATGTCGCCGAGCAACAGATGATCGTCATCGGGGATACAATCGGGATGGGCGGCGACCTCAAGCTCGAACACGAACACCTCGCGGCCGGGCAGGGCCTTGCGCAGATGATCGAAGGTCCGGCCGTTGCCGAGGCCGAGTTCGAGTATCGGACCGGGCAAACCGCCGACCTCGGCAATGGCGTGATCGAGACAGGCGCGACAGGTCTTGAGCCGCCCGATGGCGTAATCGAGCCTGCTCATGGCAGCCGGCGAGGAAAATCTGGTTTATTCATGGCGGTCGAGAGAATGGCCGCCATGTACAACGAATGCCACCCGAAAATAGCTTTGCCATCGGGGCAATTGAGGGCACTCTGTGGACCGCGCGGCAACAGCATGACGGCAAGGGCGTTTTTCACGTGATCAAGAAGCTGAGAAAGCTGGCCTTCCGGTTCGGCTACGACTTCACCTTGCGTCGCCTGCCGCAGCTCGACACCAAGCGGCGCGTCCTCGACGTACCCCGCGACATGGAGCCCGAGTTTGTCAACTTCTACGAGGCGAGCCGGGAATACACCATGACCTCGGTCGAGCGCATGCATTCGGTCTATCAGGGGGTGCGCCACGTCATCAACCAGGGCATCGCCGGCGACTTCGTCGAATGCGGGGTATGGCGCGGCGGCAGCTGCATGATAATAGCCCGTACCTTGATGGCCCTGGGCGAAACATCGCGGCGCATTCATCTGTTCGACACCTTCGCCGGCATGACCAAGCCGGGCGATATCGACCGCCGCTCGCGAGACGGCGCCGAGATGATCTCGCGCTGGGAGCATTTTCAGCGTGAAGACCACAACGGCTGGACTTTCGCCTCCCTCGACGAGGTCCGCGCTAACATGGCGACCACCGGCTACCCCATGGAAAACGTCGTGTTCGTTAAAGGCGAGGTCGAGAACACCCTGCCCGATCGGGCGCCCGAGCGCATCGCCCTGCTGCGCCTTGATACGGACTGGTATCAGTCGACCTACCACGAGTTGGTCCACCTGTGGCCCCGCATGACGCCGGGCAGTGCCCTGTTGCTCGACGACTACGGCTCGTTCGACGGCGCCCGCAAGGCGGTCGATCAGTATCTCGAAGAGAATGACATCGGGCTGTTCCTTCATCGCGTCGATTCCACCGGCCGCATCGCCCTCAAACCGACGGAGACCTCATGACCGACAATTTCGCCGAGGAGGCACAGCGCATTCACTACTCGTCCATCGTCATCGACAGCCACGTGGACACGGTGGTGCGGTGGGTCGATCTCGATGAGGACCTGGGAACCGAGACCGGGCGGGGCTACAACGATTTGCCGAATATGAAGGCAGGCAATCTGTCGGCCGCGTTCTACGCCTGCTGCGTCGGCTTCAACTGCGTTGCCGAGGGCACCGCTATCCGCCGGGCCCTCGATATGATCGACGGCGTCAAGGAAATGTGCCGCAAGTACCCCGACGTTATCACCGTGGCGCGTTCGGCCGGAGATGTCCGCCGCGCCGCCGCCGCCGGCAAGCTGGCCGCCATCATCGCCATCGAAGGCGGCCATGCCATCGGCGATGATCTCGCCGTGCTGCGGCAATTTTTCGAGCTTGGCGTACGCTATATGTCGCTGACCCACTTCAACACCCATAACTGGGCCGATTCGGCGACCGACGCAGTGGTCAGCGACGGCCTCAGCGAGTTCGGCCGCGAGGTCATCGTCGAGATGAACC
This sequence comes from uncultured Alphaproteobacteria bacterium, assembly GCA_964645285.1. Lineage (GTDB taxonomy): Bacteria > Pseudomonadota > Alphaproteobacteria > JAAXGF01 > JAAXGF01 > JAYZAP01. Next base: position 6,071 of record CAZYDR010000117.1, on the reverse strand, counting down.
GCCTCGGTATGATCGTCGACGTCAGCCATTCCGCCGATTCCACGTTCGACCAGGCCATGGAACTGTCGACCAAGCCGGTGATGGCGTCCCATTCGTCGATCCGCGCCCTGGTCGGTCATCCCCGCAATCTGACCGACCCCATGCTCCGCGTCATTGCCGATAGCGGCGGCATTGCCTGCATCACCGCCTGGCCGGAATATGTCTCGCGGGACTACTGGCGGGCGCTTGAGGACCGCGCCGACGAAGTTTCAGGCGGTCCGGCGGAACCCGGCTCCAACCGGCGAAAAAGCGCTTCGGGCTCCTCGTCGGCCATCTCGGATCTCATGACCATGGTCGCCGGCGATCCGTGGAAGAAGTACAACGTACTGGTGGATGCCGACATTCCCTTTCCCACCGTGTCTCACCTGCTCGATCACATCGATTACGCGGTCAATGTCGCCGGCATCGATCATGTGGGTGTCGGTACCGACCACGGCGCCCTGCGTTTCGACATCCAGGGTATCGAGGATTGTTCAAAGCTGCCGGTCCTGACCGAAGGCCTGCTGCGCCGCGGCTACGACGAGGATGGCGTACGCAAGATTTTGGGCGAGAATATCCTGCGGGTCATGAGAGACGTCATCGGGGAATAGAGACTCTTTGGAAAGCGCGTTCAAGCGGCACGCTGCCTCCCGCCGCATAAGCGGCGACGCGCGGTCGCGTTTGCCAGCGACCATAAGCAATGACCGCTGGAATTCTTCCCACTTTCTTTCAGCCCGCAACCGCGGGTCGCCAACCGTTTGGCGGGAGCCTGCGTGGCGATTGAACGCTCATCGGTCATTCTCGATGACCGATGATATCAAACCGCCAGAATGACCAGATCGATCGGTTCCTCGACACCGGCGACCTGGCGCGCCGGGCGCATTTTCGGCTCGGAACCGGCGGAATATACCTGACTGCGCGCTGTTGTCAGGGTCGCGCCGGTGGTCAGAGCCCGTGCCGGCTCGACTTTGGTGTGGCGCTCAAGCTTGGCCGCCAGATTGACCGCGTCGCCAATCACCGTGTATTCGAGCCGGCTGTCGTCGCCGACCGCGCCGAACACCACCGAGACCACCGCCACGCCGATCCCGGCCGCGGTGGCCGGCTCCCCCGCATGGGCACGCTGCCGGTTCCAAGCATCCTGGGCTTCGAGCAGGGCCTCGGCGGCACGGAGCGAATCCGCGGCGTAACTGTCCGTGGCCAACGCCGCGCCGAAGGTCGCCATGATGCCGTCGCCGAGGAACTTGTCGATGCTGTCGCCGTGGCGCTGGATCACCGGCACCATGCGCGACTGGTACTCGGCCAGCAGGGCGACCACGTCGTCGGCTGCCAGGCGATGGGCCAATGTGGTGAAACCGCGCAGGTCGATGTGGAGGATGGCGGCGTCGCGAAACTCCCCCTGCCCCGGTTGCACGGTGTTGTCGGAAGCGGCGATCTGGCGCGCCACCTCGGGGACGAAAAAACGCGACAGATCGCTGACCGCCGGGTGCTCGGTGGCGGCGCGGATCAGCAGTCGTCGGGCCCGGGCTACGGCCACGGCCAGAACCAGGGTGACCATGGCCATGGACAAAATCTTGTCGACCTCGCTGCCGATCAGAATATCCGACGAGGTGGTGTAGTGAACGTAGTCGCGGGTAATGACGCCGGGCATGGGGCTGTTGGCCAGGGCGTAGGCCAGCAGACCGAGCCAGCCGGCCATGGCCGAAGCGCCGGTAAGAATGACGTAGCGGGCGTCGAAGCGCAGGGTGCGAAGCGCGATCAGGATGAAGATGTAAAGCAGCGTCGGCGCCTTGGGGGAGAACCCCGGTTCCTGATCGTATTGCAGATGAAAACTCCAGATAGTGACCAACAGCCCGACCATGTCGATGATTACGGAGAGGGTGACCATCCACGGCGGCAGGCGGCGACCATGGGCCAGGATCAGACGAACCACCGTGAACAGAAAATAGAGGCCGAGCGCCCAGGGCACCGGCGCGAACATAACGTCCGCGTCGAAGGTCTTGGGCGCGATGGTGTAGACCACGGCGAAGAAGGTCACCCCGGAAAGCTGCATCCAGCCGATCAAAATTTCGCTGTATTCCTGCTCGCGCTTTATCTGGGTCGCCACCCGCGCCGGCATGGCCATGTCGCCGTCGCCGCCAACCAGCCAGCGCTTCAGCGCTCTAAACATTGTCATCCACCTCATTGTGGATGGGCATTATGGCCAATTATGGGTTCACGAGTTGTAAGGACCGCGTGATCAGGATTTTTCCAGCCACAAGCTTGTTTCCATGGCGCCGGGCAACAAGGTCAGCCGGCCCGCTACGCTGGCGGCTACCGCATCAGCCATGCGGCTGGCCACATAGTGACTGGCGAACAGCAGGCGATAGCCGCCGCCCTGAAGCAGCGCCGCAACGGCGAGTTGCTCGTTGTAGCCGCGCCATTCCCATGCCACCGGATAGTCGTCGGGCAGGAAGATGTCATGGATGTGGACCCGCACCCCCGCCGGCAAGGCCGGCAATACCCGATTGAACAAAGTATCGACGTCGCTACCGGGCATGAGGATGTGGCTTGAATCGATGAACAGGATGTCGCCGGCGGACAGTGCCTCGAACGGTTCCATACCGGCCTCCCGCAGGGTCGCGGGAATCCACTTGACCGCCAGATCCCGAATGGCCGCCCGGGGCGCCGGATCGACCGCCGTAAGCTGGGTGACCAAATTGCCATCGGCCACGGCACGGGCGAGGAACCGCGTGGAGTGGCCCGACCCGACCTCGACGATCCGCGCCGGCTTGGTATCGCGCACCATGACATAGGCGGCGGTACCGTCGAGCCGGGGAAACCAGTCCTGATGCCACCGGGGCGCCGGCGCCGGAGCATCACCGATGGCCGCCAGATCGTCCGCGTAGTGATCGAGACGCGCCAACAGGGCCGCTAAATCAGCCTCTCGGGCGACAAAAACCTGGGCAATGTCATCATAGGCCGGCCGCGTGCCGGCCGACGTCACATCGTCGGCATGACGGTAGGGAATGAAAAAGCCGCGCGGGGCAATCCCGAGCACCGTTGCCAGACCGAACCACAGCCGACGAAACTCTGTCACGGCCCCGGGTTCACGGTATTAGCGTCATGCCCTCGCGGGCGACCACGGAACCGGGCCGGGCGCGTTCAACATCAGCGGCGATACCATCCATGAAGGTATCGTCATGGCCGGGATCATGATGAAACACCACCAGGGTCTTGGCCTCGGCGGCGTCACACAGGCGAACCCCTTCCTGCCAGGTGGAATGGCCCCAATTGACGAATTTGGGAAATTCCTCGTCGGTGTAGGTGGAATCATAAACCACCAGATCGGCGCCCTCGATCAGACCCATGACATTGGCGTCGAGGGCATCGGGCTTGTGCTCGGTGTCGGTGATGTAGCAGATCGACTTGCCGCCGTATTCGACCCGATAGCCGGTGGCGCCCTGGGGATGGTTGAGCGGCGCCGTACGCAACACCACACCCGGGCGGGGTTCAAGTGTTTCACCGCCCTTGAAATCGCGATAGGTGATGGCCGCCCGCAACCGGTCGCCCTGGACCGGCATGAATGGTTCACTTAGCAAGCCGCCGAGCACTTCTTCGATGGTGTGGTCGGGCAACAGATGGCCGCACCACACGGTCAGAGTGGTTTCGGCCTCGAGCAGACGGGTGAAATAGGGCCATCCGCAAATGTGGTCGAGATGGCTGTGGGTGAAGAAGACGTCGGCGTCGAGGGCGCCCTGGCCTTGGTACGACAGATCGAAGGGCCGCAGGCCGGTGCCGCCGTCAAGGATCAGTACATGGAGGCCACAGCGGATTTCCAGGCATGAGGTATTGCCGCCGTATTGCACAACGTCGCCGCCTGGGCAGGGAATGCTGCCGCGAACACCCCAAAACCGCACAAAAAAATCGCTGACCTCGGGCAAACCAGTTCTCTCCGCCCTCGCCAATGGTTAGGATCGCCCCACAGTTTGCCTGAGGGGCCATTGGTGTGAAAGGTATTTCCTTAATGTCCGGTGCAATACCCCGCTCCGCCGTTGTCATAATACCAGCGGTCGTCGTGAATTATTCATGATGACCGCTGGCAAGCGCGACCGCGCGTCGCCGATCGTTCGGCGGAAGGTTGCGTGCCGTTTGAACGCCCATCGGTCATTCTCTATGACCGATGGTATAACCTGACCGTGCCCGCGTTGTCGACGAACTGGCGTGGAGTTGCCTTTGGCCTGGCCCTGGCCTCCCTGGCAACCTATCAGTTGTTCAAACTGCCGCCGGTGCTGCCGGTCATGCTCGAGGTCTACGGTTATGACCGGGTGCTGGCCGGCGGCTTCATGTCGATCTTCGCCATCGCCGGTATTGCCCTTTCCATGCGCATCGGTCGGGGCCTCAAGCGTCATGGCCTATGGTCCTATGTGGGAGGCGCCCTGGGATTGTTCCTGGTCGGCGAAGGCTTGACCCTGATGGCGCCCCAGGTGGGTTGGCTGATGTTGGTGGCGCGAGGCCTTGAAGGCGCCGGATTCGCCATCTGCGCCGTCGCCGGGCCGTTGCTGGCCAACATAAACGCCAGTCCTCGCCACCTGTCCCTGGTCATCGGCCTGACCGCCGCATGGGTTCCCATCGGCCAGGTCAGCGCCAGCCTGATCGCCTTGCCAGCACTGGGCGCGGGGCTGTGGCGGCCCCTGTGGTGGGTCGGTCTGGGCCTGACCGTAGCCCTCGGCCTATGGGCCCTGCGCTTGCGTGGGGCCGTCGGCGCCGTCAACACGGACATGGGGCGAAACGACGATTCCGGTGATGACGGCCAGCCCGACGCCAAACCGGTCGAGCGTCGGGTGCTCATGGTCGGCGCCGCTATCTTCGCCATCTTCTCCGGGCAATATTACGGCTACATGACTTGGCTGCCGGCGTTCCTGGTAGAGACCCAGGGGTTCGCCGCCGACGGCGCGGTGTGGATTTACCTGCTGCCGACGATCCTCGTCCTGATCTTCAACATCGGCACCGGACCGATGCTGCGCGCCGGGGCGCCGGTGGCGCCCATGCTGGCAGGCTCTCTGGCGGTTCAGGGCGTAATCTGGCTGACCACCCCCTATGTGGACGGCTGGCTCGGCATCGCCTCCCTGGTGATCTACGGCATTAGCTGCGGCGTCGGCCCGGCCTGCCTGTTCGCCCTACCGAGCACCATCATGGGTGGCCACCGGGTCGATGCCAGCGCCTTCGGCATCATCATGACCGGGCGAAATCTCGGTGTGCTGGCCGGACCCATCGTCCTCGCCCAGGCCGTGGCCCTGACCACCGACTGGTCCATGGTCTGGCCGATCTACGGCGGCGCCAGCCTTGTCGCCGCCGCAGCAGCCGTATACTTGGCCGTGCGGTTGCGCGCTCTTACGGCGTAGACAAGTGCCCTATATCGCCACGCGGTTTGCTTCGGCATAGGCGATGCCTTCATGGCGACATAAAACCGCGCTGCTCTCCTCGCCGCGCAGGCCCGATACCACGATCCGGATCTTCTCCTCAGCCGAATACTGCTTGCGCGTCTTGCGCCGAATATCCCGAACAGCTCTCTCCGCCGGGTTGCTCTTGCTCATAGATTTCTGCCTCATCTTCGTTCCCTTCGATCACTACGATGAGCCAGATATCCTCCGTTAGGCAATTACCTCAATTTGTCCCAAAGACGCTGACGTCAGACACGATGCTATGGGATCGTTCCTCCATCGGGAGATTTTGACGCGGACCGCATTATTTCCACGTCGCATGGCTTTCCGGCGCTACGGTACATGCGCGACGAGAAATTCACGCCACTGATCGGCTAGATCGTTGCCGCCATGCTCCTGCAGAAGTGTTGCGATCACTCGTCTGGCTCAGACATGTTAACAATTGGCTACTGTTTTGTGATCGCTGACGCTGCGGTCGTCGCAACGTCCGAAACATTTCGGCGTCGGCTGGAACGCATTGATGACGCCAGCAATCATTTGATTAGTGAGGGAGTTACGTCATGACTGTACCGAACCGGCAATTCCTTTCCAGTCATCTTAGCGCCCAGGGCTTCTATCTGTTGCGGGCCCGCC
>CAZYDR010000116.1:0-11173 GCA_964645285.1 uncultured Alphaproteobacteria bacterium | reverse complement strand
CGGTCAAATGCCCCTGTATTGTTTGAAGCTGCTCTAGTTGGCGACCGAGCGGTATTTCCGGCTTTTCATACAGCGTTTGAACGCATCGGCCTGGCGCATGAAACGCAGGGAATCGGCCCCCGGCATCTGGGTCGAGACAATCTGGCCCTGAGAATTGACGGTGGAATAGGTGTCATTCGACTGGGCGCCTTCCGCCATGCTGACCGCCTGGGCGTAGAATTCTCAATCGTTAGTGTCGAAGGCTATGGTACGGCGGCTATCACGGGTCACTGTCAGGGCGCTCCTCATGCCAAATCGATTTGCAGATGCTGGCCCGATTCTACCGCATAACAAAGGGATCAGCCATGGGCGCGTCCGAGGTGTTGATCCAGATGGTCTTGGTCCGGGTGTAGTCATGAACGCTGTCCATGCCGCTCTCGCGCCCGTGGCCGCTCATCTTGAAGCCGCCGAACGGCGCCACCGGCGATACCACCCGATAGGTGTTGATCCAGGTAATACCGTTGCGCAGGCGCTTGGCGACCCTGAGCGCCCGGCTGATATCACGGGTAAAGGCGCCGCCAGCAAGGCCGTAGCGAGTGTCGTTGGCCATGGCGATGACCTCGTCCTCGTCCGAGAAGCGCAGCACACTGAGCACCGGGCCGAACATTTCCTCCTCAACCGTGGCAAGCTTGGGGCTCGGACATTCGATCACCGTCGGCGAATAGTAGTAGCCGGCATCGAAGCCCTGGGGCCGGTTGCCGCCGTGGCGCAGGATACCGCCGGCCTTGAGGGTGGCCGCCACATTGGTCTCGATCTTCTCGATCTGGGCCAAGGTGCAGAGCGGCCCGAACTCGGTATCGCCGTCCTGAGGATCGCCGATGCGAATGTGGGACGCCTTTTCGACGATATTCTCGATCACCTGATCGTGGATCGAGTCCTGGAGGAACAACCGCGAGCCGGCGACACAGGACTGGCCCGAGGCGCCGAAGATACCGGCCACCACGCCATTGGTGGCGGATTCGATATCGGCGTCCTCGAAAACGATGAACGGCGACTTGCCGCCCAGTTCCAGGGAGGTTACGGCGAAGTTCTCGGCGGTATTGCGGATGACGTGACGGGCGGTGTCCGGGCCGCCGGTAAAGGCCACCCGGGCGACCTTGGGATGGGCCGTGAGCGCCCGGCCGCAGGGCTCGCCGAATCCGGTAATGACGTTGACCACGCCGGGCGGGAAGCCGGCTTCCTCGACCAGCTTGGCGAATTCGAAGATCGGCGCCGGGCCGTCCTCGGAAGCCTTGAGCACCACCGTGTTGCCCGCCGCGATAGCCGGGCCCAGCTTGTTGGCGATGAGGAACTGTTGCGAATTCCACGGCACAATAGCGGCGACCACGCCGAGCGGCTCGCGCACGGTCATGGCAATCATGTCGGGCTTGTCCAGCGGCAGGGTCGAGCCCTCGATCTTGTCGCAAAGGCCGGCGAAATAGCGGTAGTACTCGGCGATATAGGCGGCCTGACCGGCGGTCTCGCGGATAATCTTACCGGTATCGCGGGTCTCGATTTCGCCGAGATGGCGGGCGTTCTCGGCCATCAGGTCGGCGAGCTTGCGCAGCAGAGCGGCGCGCTGGGGCGGCAGCATGGTGCACCACGGTTCCGACCACATGGCGCGCTCGGCGGCATCGACGGCGCGATTGACGTCGGCCTCGCTGGCCTCGGGCATCAAGGCCCAGGTCTGGCCGGTGGATGGGTCGATGGACTCGAAGGTCTTGCCGCCCTCGGCGTCGCACCATTCACCGTCGATGTAGAACTGGTAGGTCTTCAGATCCCTCATGGCCTCACCCCCGTCAGTGATTTTCCACAGCTTATACCAGTGGACATTATGATTGACTCATAATGTCCACTGGCAAGCGCGACCGCGCGTCGCCAACCGTTTGGCGGAAGGTTGCGTGCCGTTTGAACGCCCATCGGTTTTGACCGATGGTATGAGTAGATCAAAGAAAATCGCACAGGGCTTTGATGACCGGGTCGGGGTCCTCGATCAGACCCATGTGGCGGTGACCGGAAAAGACCAGCCAGCGACCATCCTGGACCCGATTGGCCATGGCTTCAGCCATGTCCGGAGTCGAGCCCACGTCGTCGGACCCGGTCACCACCAGGGTCGGGCAGGTGACCAGCTCCAGATCACCGGACAACGCCCCGTCAGCGTCCGCATACATGCGGTAGGCTTCGAGATAGCCATGGGCGTCGTTGCTTTCCAGACGCTGGCGTAACGCCGCTTCGAGATCGGGATTGTCTGCCAGAAACGCGACCGAGAACCAGCGCGCCATGGCCATATCGATGGTCGAAGCATTGCCGTCGCGGATGACCATTTCAACCCGACTTTGGATCGCCGCCCGCTGGGCCGCGTCCCGCTCGAACACCGTATTCATGAGCACCAGCCGACTGACCATGTCAGAGTGGCGCGCCACGTAGCCACGGGCAATCAGGCCGCCCATGGAGAACCCGGCAACCACAGCCGGGCCCACGTCCAGGTAATCATGGAGCCGGTGGAGTTGGTCGGTAAAGTCATCGAGCCGGCGGCGGCCCGGCGGTTTGGCGCTGAGGCCATGGCCCAGCATATCGTAGCGAATGACTGTGAACTGGGACTCAAACACGGCGGCGAAGTGGGACCACATAGTGAGATCAAGACCGACGCCGTGAATCAGGATCAGCGGCGGCCCTTCGCCACTGACCCGAAAATTCGTCCCGCCCTCGATCCACTTGCGTCGGTCGTCCATGACCATGGTTTACCATGGCGGAAACTTCAGGCGCCAGCCCCGGCTTGCGTCGCCGCCGGCCCGGTTGCATGATCGCCCAGGCGCGCGGACCCAGGAGGAGAGACGACCATGGCGACAATGCACCCGGACATGCAGGTTCTGATCGACGCTGGCAAGGCGGCCGGCGAAGAGAGCCCCGACGACAGCCCGACCGCCGCGCGACGAGGCTGGACCCTCTATTCCCAAGCCTTGAGCCGGCCCCACCCCGACGACATGGCGGTCCACGACGACCTCATCTCGACCGCTGACAACCAGGTGGCGGTGCGGGTCTACCGACCGGCCGGGGCCGATGGACCGCGGCCCTGCGTCATCTATGTCCACGGCGGCGGCTTCCTGGTCGGCGACCTGGACAGCTCCGACTCCATCGCCTGGGGCTATGCCCAGGGCACCGGCGCCGTGGTCATCAGCGCCAATTACCGCAAGACCCCGGAGCATCCCTACCCGGCGGCCTTCAACGACATCTATGGGGTGCTTGATTACGTGGCCGGCCATCCCGACCAGTTCGGCATCGACGCAAATCGTATCGCCATGGCCGGTGACAGCGCCGGCGGCAATTTGTCCGCTGCCGCCTGTCTCGCGGCCCGCGACCGGGGCGGCCCCAAGGTGGCGGCCCAGGCGCTGATCTACCCGGGCACCGGGCTCGACCAGACCTATCCGTCCTACGTGGAGAACGCCGAGACGCCGACCCTGACCACGGCGGGCACCAAAAAATACCGCCAGCTCTATCTGGCCAACGATCTCGATACGGTTGATCCCTACGCCCGCCCGGTGAAGGCCACGGACTATTCGAACCTGCCGCCGGCCTGGGTCCATTCGGCCGAGATCGATCCGATTCGCGACGACGGCCGGGTCTACGCCGCGAACCTCGCCCTGGCCGGCAATGATGTGACCTATCGCGAGGCACGCGGCATGATCCACGGCTTCCTGCGGGCGCGCTTCACCGGCGATGCGGCGCGTGCTGAGTTCGACGCCATTTGCGGCTTCCTTAATCTCCATCTGGGCGACTGATAGAATGACAACAATACATCCTGACATGCAGGTTCTCATCGACGCCCGCGCGGCGGCCGGCGAAAAAGGCGACGAGGTCGAGGGCGCGCGGCGCTTCTGGACCGCCTACACCGGCGCCCTGAATCAACCTTGTCCGTCCGACATGGCGCTTCGCGATGCCATCATTCCAACTCCCGATCACCAGATGCCCGTGCGTGTCTATCGCTCGGCCGGCGGTGATGCGCCACGCGCCTGTATCATCTACCTGCACGGCGGCGGCTTCATGCTGGGTGATCTCGACAGCTCGGACGCCATCGCCTGGGGTTTCGCCCAGAATACCGGCGCCGTGGTCATCAGCGTTGACTACCGACTGACCCCGGACCATCCCTACCCGGCGGCGTTCAACGACACCTACGAGGCTCTGTGCCATGTGGCCGCCAACCCGGCCGGCTTCGGCATTGACCCGGACCGCATCGCCGTGGCCGGCGACAGCGCCGGCGGCAATCTCTCGGCTGCCGCCTGCCTGGCGGCCCGTGACCGTGGTGGCCCGAAGATCGCGGCCCAAGCGCTGATTTATCCAGGCACCGGTCTTGACCAGACCTGTCCGTCCTATGTGGAACACGCGGAGTCGCCCGGGCTGACCGCCGAGGGCACCAAGAAGTACCGCGACCTCTACCTGCCCGATAACCGCGACACCGACGACCCCTATGCCCGGCCGGTCATGGCCAAGGATTTTTCCGGTCTGCCCCCGGCCTGGGTCCACAGCGCCGAGATCGATCCGATCCGCGACGACGGCCGGGTCTATGCCGGCAAGCTGGCCGGGGCCGGCAACTGGGTGACCTACCGCGAGGCACGGGGCATGATCCATGGCTTCATGCGGGCGCGCTTCACCGGCGCCGACGCCCGCGCCGAGTTCGACGCCATCTGCGACTTCCTTAGCCTGCACCTGGGGGGCTGACCATGGGCTGTTGTCACTACTATGTACCGGACGGCACCGGCGACACCGCGTTTTCCATCGACGTGGCGGCGATTACCTACGGGCCGGGCAGCCTGCGGGAAGTCGGCGACTACGCCCGCGACTTGGGCATGGTCCGCGTCGCCCTGTTTACCGATAAGGTCATCACCGATCTGGAGCACCTGGCCATCGTCCGCGCCTCCCTGGATGCGGCTGGCGTGGACGTGACGCTCTACGACGAGGTGCGGATCGAGCCGACCGACGAATCGTTCCGCGCGGCAGCCAAATTCGCCAGCGAGGGCAACTTCGACGGCTTCGTTTCCGTGGGCGGCGGCTCGGTCATGGACACCGCCAAGGCGGCCAATCTCTATGCCACCTATCCGGCGGACTTTCTGACTTACGTCAACGCCCCGATCGGCGGCGGCGTCGCCGTGCCGGGGCCTCTGAAGCCTCATATCGCCTGCCCGACAACCTGCGGCACGGGAAGCGAATGCACCGGCGCCGCTATCTTCGACCTGCTGGCCATGAAGGCCAAGACCGGCATTGTCTCGCACAAGCTGCGCCCGACCCGGGCCGTGGTCGACCCCGAGACCACCCGCACCCTACCGCGCAACGTCATCGCCGCCAGCGGCTTCGACGTCCTCAGCCATGCCCTCGAATCCTACACCGCCCGACCCTATACCCGGCGCAGCCCGGCGGCGCGGCCGAGCCAGCGGCCGCAAAGCCAGGGGGCCAACCCGTGGAGTGATATAGGTTGTCTCGAGGCGCTGCGACTGTTGGGGACGAGCCTCGAGCGGGCGGTGACCGACGCCGCCGACCACGACGCCCGGTCGGACATGATGTTCGCCGCGACCCTGGCCGGCATCGCCTTCGGCAACGCCGGCTGCCACCTGCCCCACGGCATGTCCTATTCGGTGTCCGGGCTGGTCCGCGATTTCCAACCCGACGGCTACCCGGACCACGAGCCCATGGTGCCCCATGGCATGTCGGTTATCGTCAACGCGCCGTCGGTATTCCGCTTCACCGCCGAGGCCTGCCCCGAGCGTCACCTCAAGGGCGCCGAATGCCTCGGCGCCGACATCACTGGCGCCGGACCGGACGACGCCGGCGAGGTTACGGCGGGAGGCATAATCGAGCTCATGAAGGCCACAGGCATTCCTAACGGCATCGGTGGTGTCGGATACGGCGAGGACGACATTCAGGCTCTCACCGACGGCTCGTTCCCGCAAAAACGGCTTATCGATAACGCACCCCGCACCGTCAGCCGCGACCAGCTCAGCGACCTCTACGGCGCGGCGCTGAGCTACTGGTAGGCGATATCGTCCCGCTTGCCAGCGCAGAGCGGATCGACGAAATCGCCGCCGAGGCGCGGTATGATGGTGGCCTGGAAGAACGCCGGCTATCGGACGGAGTCTTCGGCGGGCTACTAGAGCGAGGTGCCGAGTGTGGTGCCGGCGTCGAAGCCGATGGCGGCGCGGATTTCGGCCAGCAGGTCGTCGGCGCCGATTGGCTTGCTCAGCACCTTCAGGGCGCCAACCTAGCGGCTGACCTCATGGAGCATGGGGTCGTCGTCGCCGGTCAACATGAGGATGGGAATGGCGCGCTCACGAATGCCGTCGGTCCGGCGCACCTTATTGCAGAACTCCATGCCATCCATCTGGTCCATGTGAAGATCGCAGAGGATGATGTCGGGATCGGTGATCTGCGGGTCCTGAACCAGGGCCAGGACTTCCTCGCCGTGCTTGGCTTCCATGATATCCTTGATGCCGACCACGCCAAGCAACTAGCGCAGAATCTTGCGCATGGTCTGATGATCGTCGATCACCATCACACGTATCGAGGATGAATCGCGGGTCGCCATGATGTTCTCTCGCTTGCCAGCTCGACGTGACGCGGACTTCGCCTGGTGCGCAGACGCAGCGCCATCACCTAGCATGGTAAACCCCGAGCATTACTAATTCGTATACAAGCTTAGCGTATACGGAATTGGTCGCCGCTGATGGCGCTTTCGGCCGTCAGTTGGCCTGATCGGCCCTCATGACATAGTGGCCGTCACGAAAATCGTCGAAAACCAGGTCAACCTCCGGATGGGCCACCGGCTTGCCGGATTCGTCGGATACCAGATTCTGCTCCGAAACGTAGGCCACATAGGTCGACTCGGCGTTTGTCGCCAGCAGGTGGTAGTAGGGCTGGTCCTTGTGGGGCCGGACATCTTCGGGAATGGAGTCCCACCATTCCTCCGTATTGGCGAATTCCGGATCGACATCGAAGATCACGCCGCGAAACGGGTAGACGCGGTGATGAACGATCTGACCGATTTGAAACTTGGCGGTGCGAATAGTCATAACGCGATCGATATCCTTGTCACGGACGGGAATGTTCCGCCGGGTGCCAAGTCTAGCAAAAATCCATAGCACCTTGCTACTGGATATAGAGCCCGCCCTGCCCTACCCTTGACGGATAGATTATAAGGGCGTGGCGATGGACCGTTTCATCATGGGGCATGCGCGGGGCGACGACTGGAACACCGTCGTCAACGCCTGCGCCGACCAGCTGGGTGATGTGCCCGACAAGGCCAACCTCGGCTTCGTCTATGTCACCGACAGTCTGGCCGGCGACCTCGACAAAATCACCGCCACCCTGGTTCAGCGCAGCGGCATCGCCGACTGGGTCGGGGCCACCGGCATCGGCATCTGCGCCACCGGCCAGGAATACTTCGGCGAGCCGGCTGTAGCGGCCATGGCGGGACAGTTCCCGGCGGACTCGTTTCGCCTGTTCGACCATATGAGCGATGACCCTGCCGGCTTCGTCGCGGCCCGGCGCGACTGGTTCGACGCCAGCGAAGCCCGCTTCGGTATCGTCCATGCCGACCCGCGCCACCCACGTACCGCCGACCTGGTGCCCGAGTTGGCGGCGGCGGCAGAGTGTTTTCTCGTCGGCGGATTGATTTCCTCGCGCGGCGAGTATGCCCATGTGGCCGGCGCCCACGTCACCGGGTCGGACGGCCAGAGCCCCCTGTCGGGTGTCATGTTTCACGCCGAGGTGCCGGTCGCCACGGCGTTGAGTCAGGGTTGTACGCCCATCGGCCCGACCCATGAAGTCACCATGTCGCGCGACAATCTGGTCTACAAGCTGGACGGTCGCGCCGCCCTCGACGTGTTCAAGGAGGACGTCGGCCCCGAGCTTGCCGCCAACCTCCAAAGCATCGGCCAGCATATCTTCGCCGGCTTCCCCCTTCGCGGTTCGGACCGGGCCGACTATACGGCGCGCAATCTGCTGGGCATGGATATGAGCACCGGCATCATCGCCATCGGCGCCGAAATCGAAGACGGCCCGGAGATCATGTTCTGCCGCCGCGACCGGGCCAGCGCCGAGGCCGATCTCGACCGCATGCTTGACGACCTCAAGCGCCGGGCTGGCGGCAATCCGCGCGGCGGCGTCTATTTTTCCTGCCTGGGGCGTGGTCCCAACACCTTCGGCGAGCAATCAGCCGAGCTTCAGCGCATCCTGTGCGCCCTCGGCGACGTGCCCCTGGTGGGTTTCTTCTGCAACGGCGAAATCTCCCACGACCGGCTGTACGCCTACACCGGCGTTCTATCGCTGTTTCTTTGATCCGGGAAAAGGAGTGCACCTATGACCAACAACGGCAAAGTCCGAGCGGTAGGCATCAACCACGTGGCCCTGGAAGTCGGCCATATCGGCGAGGCCCTGGCCTTCTACGGCCAGCTGTTCGATCTCACCCTTAACAGCCAGAGCGAGACCTCGGCCTTCATCGCCCTGGGCGACCAGTTCATCGCCCTGTTCAAGAGCGGCTCCGGCCGCCATTTCGGCCTGGTGGTCGACGATCCGGCGAGAGGGAAAGCCATCCTCGAAGGCATGGGCGTCACCTTCATGGACGGTCCCGGCGTCAACTTCAACGACCCCTGGGGCAACTACGTACAGCTTGTCACCTATGAGAAAATCCAGTTCGACATGACGCCCGGCGTGCTCCGCGGCATGGGGATGGACGATCTGGAAAAGACCGCGGCGGCAAAGCAGGAAATCGCCGACCAAGGGTATGGCGACGACTAGCCGAACTTGCGCCGCCGACTCTTAGGCGTTAGAGAGGCGCCATGACTACTTTACCCCTGATCGGCCTAACCCTGGATTCGGAAGACCCCGGCGGTTACTCCAACCAGCCGTGGTACACGCTGCGCCAGAATTACTTCACCAGCCTACGCCGGGCCGGCGGTCTGCCGGTGGCCCTGCCGCACGAGCCCGAAGATGTCGCCGCCTATCTCGACCGCCTCGACGGCCTGGTGGTGACCGGCGGCGCTTTCGATGTGGACCCGGCCCTGTTCGGCGCCACCGACCGCCACAAGACCGTGGTGCTCAAGGCCCAGCGCACCACGTTCGAGCTCGCCATCTGCCGCGCCGCCCATGACCGCGATATGCCGGTGCTGGGCATTTGCGGCGGCCAACAGCTTATGAACGTGGCCTTCGGCGGCAGCCTGATCCAGCACATTCCGGCGGCCAAACCCGACGCCCTGGCTCACGAGCAACCCAACCCGCGCGACGAGCCCGGTCACAGCGTCGATGTGGCGCGGGGCACCCTGCTGCACCGCATCGTCGGGGTTGACGAGATGCCGGTAAACAGCGCCCACCATCAGGCGGTGGACGCGGTGGCGCCGGAGCTGATGGTCGATGCGGTGGCGCCCGATGGCGTCATCGAGGGCATCGAAGACCCCGGCCAGCGCTTCTGCCTTGGGGTCCAATGGCACCCAGAGTACACCATCAGCGAGGGCGATGCCCGCATCTTCGACGCGTTTATTGCCGCTGCCGCGGACTGAGCCATAGCCGGTCCGCTCCCCCTCCCAGCCACCCACAACGTATGATTCCATGGGTGGCTGGGAGGGGGAGTGGGCCGGTGATGCACCAAGACAAAGTAAGCCTCTATGAAACAAGCCAAGACCATAGCCCCGGCCACGGAGAAAAAGTCAGGCGAGCGCATCGCCAAGCGCCTGGCCCGCGCCGGACTGTGCTCGCGCCGCGAGGCCGAACGCTGGATCACCGCCGGCCGGGTTACCGTTGACGGCCAGGTGCTGACCACCCCGGCGGTGATTGTTAATGACGCCAGCAACATCACCGTTGACGGCAAGCCCGTGGGGGCCGCCGAGGCGACGCGCCTGTGGTACTATCACAAACCGGTCGGGCAAATCTGCACGGCGCGGGACGCCGAGGGCCGGCCCACCGTATTCGACGCCCTGCCCAAGACCATGCCCCGGGTGATCTCCGTGGGCCGTCTCGACATCAGCTCCGAGGGCCTGTTGCTGCTGACCAACGACGGCGAGCTGGCCCGGCGCCTGGAACTGCCGGCCACGGGCTGGACCCGGCGCTATCGGATGCGCGTATTTGGCCGTCCCGATCCCGCGCAGCTCCAGGCTCTGGCCAAGGGCATCACCGTCGAGGGCGTCCACTACGGCCCCATGGAGGCGGTGCTGGAACGCCAGCAGGCCAGCAACGCCTGGATCACCCTGGGCCTGCGCGAGGGCAAGAACCGCGAGGTGCGGCGCGTCATGGAGCATCTCGGGTTCCGGGTAAACCGTCTGATCCGGGTCGCCTTCGGGCCGTTCCAGCTGGGTAATCTCGAGGCCGGCACGTTACGCGAAGTGCCGGCCAGGGTGCTAGCCGATCAGACCGGCGCGAAACCAGCGAAAGGCAAACGCCGCCATGAGAATCGTCGCCGGTAGTCATCGCGGCCGGCATATCAAAGCACCACCGGGCCGGACCGTGCGGCCAACCGCCGACCGGGTGCGCGAATCCCTGTTCAACGTGCTGGCCCATAACCACTGGGGCTCGATTGATGCCCCCCTGCCCCGTGACATCCACGTGGTCGACGCCTTCGCCGGCACCGGTGCGCTCGGCCTCGAAGCCTTGTCGCGAGGCGCCGCCCAGGTCACCTTCCTGGAGAACGACGATCAGGTGCTCGACATGCTGCGGCAAAATATCGCCGCGTGCGATGCCGCCAATCAATCCATGATCCTGCGCTGCGACGCCACCCGACCGGGCCGGGCGCGAACCCCGGCGGCCCTCGGCTTCCTCGACCCGCCCTACCGCGCCGGCCTCGCCGCCCCGACCCTGGAGGCCATGGCCCGGGGCGGCTGGTTCGATGACGGCGCCATCATCGTGGTAGAACTCTCGACCAAGGAAACCTTCGAGGCGCCCGCCGGTTTCGAGCCGCTGGACGACCGCCAATACGCCACCACCCGGATTGTGTTTTTGCGTTGGATGGGCGTCGTGGCGGTCGACATATAGGCCCGAGAGACGGAACACGCCTTCGGAACAGAATCGAGAACTCACCACGACCCATTCACGCCCGGTTGATGTATCATCCAAGCGGCGCGCTTCGGCCTGTCCGTCATCAAGATCTTTGGGACCACTGAGCCTGTTTCATAACGGAGGA
>CAZYDR010000115.1:0-11227 GCA_964645285.1 uncultured Alphaproteobacteria bacterium | reverse complement strand
TTGTGGTCCTATTCTGTGGGCGGAAGACGAAGGCTGGACAGATGATCGGGACAATCAGACATCGATTATTGGTGGCTTATGCCCGAGTTCAGCCAGTCCGATTGCCGGCATGGTGTGGCGTGGTGGATATTTTGTCATTAACATAGTTAAGAATGATTTGCATTTGCGGAGATTCCACAAACAAGCTAAGGACATTAAACAGAAGTCACAAGTCCTTTATATCTCGGAACAAATTCCGACATTCGCTAGCGAACTGCGGTTACGCCTCGTCCTGATCGCTGAGCGGTTCCACCGCGTTGATATCCTCGGTATCAGCTTCGTCGCTATCGTCCTCGCCACCACCTAGGGGCAGTTCGAGACCATAGCTTCGGACCGACGGGCCACTGTCGAGAAGGCCGGCAGCCCGCAAATCCGATACGCCGGGAAGGTCGTCGAGGGATTCAAGGCCGAAATGGTCGAGAAAGCCGTCGGTGGTAACCCAGGTTACGGGCCGGCCGGGGGTCTGGCGGCGACCCCGGGGCTTGATCCAACCGGCTTCGAGCAGAATGTCCAAGGTGCCCCGGCTGGTGCTGACGCCCCGCATCTCTTCGATCTCCGCCCGGGTCACTGGCTGGTGATAGGCGATGATCGATAGAGTCTCGACCCCGGCCCGCGACAGCCGCCGGCCAACCTCCACATCACGCTGCAGCAGCGGCGCCAGATCGACGGCGGTACGCATGGCCCAGCGCTTGGCTACCCGCACCACGTTGATGCCGCGCTCTGCATAGGCGGCTTGCAACGCCTCCAGCGCCGCCGCGAGATCGGTACCTTCGGGCAGGTGGCTGGCAAGGGTTGCTTCGTCCAAGGGCTCGGTGGTGGCGAACAACATGGCCTCGAGCATGCGCAGTTCTTGGGCCTGATCACGGATAGACTGATCGCTCATGGCTTGCTCGTGGTCTTCTTGGGCGCGCGTAGGAACAGCGGCGCGAAGGGCTTGGATTGACGCAGCTTCACCTCACCCAGGCGGGCAAGTTCGAGACTGGCCGCAAAAGTCGAGGCAACCACGGACCGGCCGATCACATCCTCGGCCAATCCCGGCGGCAGAAAACTTACTAGGGTCTGCCAGCTCATGGAATGGTCGAGCTTGCTCAGCAGATAGGCCAGGGCCTGGTCCATGGACTGGATACGCGACGGCTCCACCGTGAGCCGGCTGACACTGGCCCTAACCTTGTGCTCGGCGTAGGCCTGCAGTAGCTCGTAAAGCGTGACTTCGAAGAACGGGTGGCGGATTACCCGCAGACCCTCCGGCGCGCCCCGGGGAAAGATATCCTGGCCAAGGCGCGGCCGGCCCAACAGCTTCTCGCCAGCCTCGCGCATGGCTTCCAGGCGTCGCAGCTGGAAGGCCAGTGCTTCGGCCAGCTCCTCGCCGCTGGGCTCTTCATCGCCGGGCGAGTCGGGCAACAGCAGGCGCGACTTGAGATAAGCCAGCCACGCCGCCATGACCAAATGATCGGCGGCGATGTCCAGGTCCAACTCGCGGGCGCCCTCGATGTAGACCAGGTACTGCTCGGCAAGCTGCAGGATAGAAATATTGGCCAGATCGACCTTCTGCTCGCGGGCCAGGGCCAGCAGCATATCGAGTGGGCCTTCGTAGCCGTCGAGATCGACAAACAGCCGCTGGCTCTGCCCCTCCCATCGGGCCCCGCCACGTTCGCCGTTTTCGTCGCTCTCGAAGGTTTCAATCATCTGGTTTGTTTAGCCATGGCCGGTCAGGGTAACGATTACATCGTACACGAAGCTGATCGGCTGCCACATCACCCAGGAAAAAATGTTCAAGTCCAGCCCCACCATCGAACCCACCCAGGGCAGGATGAACAGGAAACCGATAAGGATCAACATGCCAAAGCGCTCGATGTGGGCAAATCGATAGGCCAGCGGACGCGGCAACAACCCGACCATCACCCGGCCGCCGTCAAGCGGTGGCAGCGGCAGCATGTTGAAGACCGCTAGGATCACATTGATCCACAGCATGTTGTGCAGGTTTTTCGCCAGCCATTCGCCGAGCAAGGGCGAGAACCAGGGTGTCGCGTGGTACAGAATGGCGGCGACCAGGGCGAGCAGAATGTTCATGGCCGGCCCGGCCAGGGCGACCAAGATCATGTCCCGTTTGGGATTTTTGAGGCGGCCAAAATTGACGGGTACCGGCTTGGCGTAGCCGAAAATGAAACTGCCTGCCCCCATTGTTTTGAGCAGAATTAGCATTCCCGGCAGGATAACGGTGCCGAAACGGTCGACATGACTCAGCGGGTTGAAATTGACCCGCCCGAGACGCCGCGCGGTGTCGTCGCCCAGTTTGTCGGCGACCCAACCATGGGCGACCTCGTGGAAGGTGATGGCGATCACCACCGGGATCACCCAGACCGAGACCGTATAGAGAAATTCGCTGACTGATCCCATTGTCAGCCGCCCGTCAGTAATTGTTCGAGACGCGCTTCCAAGTCCGCGCGATCCACCGGCTCGGGGGCCTCGCGCTGGGCTTCGGCGGCGGCGATACGGGTCTGGGCGCCGTCGCTCAAGGGACCTACGGCCGCAGCCACTTCCGACATCTCTTCAAGCACGCCGTTGCAGTGCTCAACCACGTCGCAGCCCGCTTCCAGAGATACCGAGGCCCGCTCGCCAAGGCCGCCGACCAGGGCTTCCATGGACAGATCGTCGGAGAAAAGCACCCCCTCGAAACCAATCTCGCCCCGGATGATTCGCTCGATCACCAGCGTCGACTGGGTCGCCGGCCTGTCGTCGATAGCGCTGAACACGATATGGGCGGTCATGCCCCAGGGCGACTCGCGGAGCTGCTGGAACGGCGCCAAGTCGGTCGCCCGCAGCACGTCGATAGGCTCGTCGACCACCGGCAGGGCGTAGTGGGTGTCGCTCATGGCCCGGCCGTGGCCCGGCATGTGCTTGATCACCGGCAGCACGCCACCGGCCAGTAGGCCGCCGCACACCGCGCCGCCCAGGGCGCCGGTGATCGACGCCGCGCCACTGAAGGCGCGATCGCCGATGGCGTCGCTGGCGCCGGCTATGGGCAGGTCAAGGACAGGCGCGCAGTTGATGGTGATACCCGCGTCGTGAAGCTCGGTGGCAATCAGTGTGGCATTGAGACACGCCGCTTCGTTCCCGGCGATCCAGTCGCGCGCCGTCAGCTCGCCAATGACGCCCGCCGCCGGCGACGCCCGCCAATGGGGCGGCCGCAAGCGCGCCACGCGGCCGCCTTCCTGGTCGATCAGCACCGGCGCGTCGGCACGGCCAAGGGTTGCGCGCATGTCGGCGACTAGCGCGCGTAACTGGTCCGGCGTCTCACAGTTGCGCTGAAACAGGATAAAACCGAGGGGCTGGACGGCGGCGAAGAACCGCCGTTCGGCGTCGGTCAGGACCGTGCCGGCGCAGCCGAAAATGATAGCCTTGGGCGGTTGCGAAGGGGCCAAGGAAACGAATCGTCCTGCGGAAAATAGGGCGTCAATACGGGTGCAAACCTACAGCCGGCGTTGAAAACACGCCAGCGCAATTACCCAACTTAGCGCGAGCGGACGGGAACCCGGCTCGGACGGCTGACGATGAAGGTGGCGATGGAGGCGAGAACCAGACCCAACCCCACGGGCAATTGCCAACCCTGGGCGACGAACAGAGTCACATAAACCAGGCTGCTGCTCATCATGGCGACCGCGGCCATCTTGGCCCGGGCCGGGATAACCCCATGGGCGTGCCAAGCGCGCAGGGTGCGGCCCAGCCGAGGGTGGGAATAGAGCCAATGATGGAAGCGCAGCGAGCTTTTGGAAAAGGCCCAAAGGGCGACGAGCAGAAACACCGTGGTCGGCATTACCGGTAACATCATGCCAAGCATGCCAAGACCGACATTCAGCCAACCGAAGGCGGCCAACACGGCGCGCCAGGGCTTGCAGATATGGGCTCTACGTGAGCAGGGCGGTTCGTCTCCATGAGCCCACCCTACCCCGGCCGGCGTTAACTACTCGTTATCGCGACCGGATCTTGTCGGTAGCCGCGCTGTCAACCGCGCCGTCGTCATCGAGGGAAACGCCATAATCATCACGGGCCGCCTCGGGGCTGACCAGGCCATCGCGGACATCCTCGGCAACGCGGTCGGCGTCACGGGCTTGTGGGTCGCCATGACCACCACCACCGGGTAGTTCCAGACGCAGGCGGTCGCCCGCCGGGATGGTTTGCTGGCCTTTGGAACGTAGCGCCCGGCCCGATGCCAGGGCGACCTCGCCGGCCGCGCCGTTTGCCCCGCCGCCCCTACCCTTAGCCGGATTATCGACCCGATCGAACATGGCCAAGATAGCAAAGGGTGTGCCGTCGGGAATGCCGAACTCCATGCTTTGGCCAAGACCGCCGCGCCATTCCCCGGCACCGCCGGAGTCGGGCCGCAGTTCCTTGCGCCAGATGACAACCGGGGAAATCTGTTCGGTGGCCTCCACGGGCATACCACGCACGCCGCTGGGGAACCCGGTGGCCGAGAGGCCGTCCTTGGTCGGCCGGGCGCCGGTGCCGCCGGCGTTGAAGGTGACCACATCGAAGTCGGGACCGGCCTCCACATTGCCGCCGATCGCATCCGCATCGACAGCCGAGGCGCCGCCGCGTAGCTGGGATTGCCAGGCTGCCGAGGCGCCTTCGGCCAGCACCCGCCCGTCCATGGCCTGATGGAGACACCCGAACACCACGTCGGGCAGCAACTGGCCGATAACATGGCGCGCCGCCACCGGCCACGGCCGCCGCACGTTGAGGATCGAGCCTTCCGGCGCGGTGACCACGAACGGCTCCAGGGACCCGGCGTTGTTGGGAATGGCCGGCGCGACGATGCATTTGAGACCGAACACCGTATAGGCCTGGCAATAGTTCAGCACCACGTTGATGCCGTAGGGGCTGGCCATGGAGCTGCCCGTGTAGTCGACGGCCATGACCTCATCGCTCACCGCCATCCTGGCGACCAGATCGACGGGTTCGTCGTAGCCGTCCGTGCGCAGGGTGTTGTCATAGACGCCGTTGGGCCATTTGGCGATTTCGGCCACCGTAGCGGCGCGGGAGCGTTCGATAATGTGGCCGCCGAGTCCCGCCAGATCGGCGAGGTCGAATTCGGCCATCATGGCCTCCAGGCGCCGGATGCCGGCGTCGTTGCTGGCGGCGAAGGAGAAAATGTCGCCCTCGACCTGCATGGGCTCGCGCACGTTGGCCCGCACCATGGCCAACAGGTCGTCGTTCATGCGTCCGGCCCGGGCCAGGTGCATGATCGGAATGAACAACCCCTCCTCAAAGACTTGGCGACCATCCGGCCCGAAGCCGCGGCCGCCGATATCGACCACGTGGCAGGTGCAGGCCAGCAACCCCACCACCCTACCGCCGCGAAATGCCGGGCTGACCACGGTGAGGTCATGGAGATGTCCCGAGGTCAGCCAGGGATCGTTGGAGATGAGGTGGTCGCCGAGGTCCATGGTCTCCACCGGACAGGCGGCGACAAAATGCTTGACCGCATTGGCCATGGAATTGACGTGACCCGGCGTGCCGGTCACTGCCTGGGCCAGCATTCGTCCGTCGCTGTCGAACACCCCGGCGGAGAGGTCGCCGGCTTCGCGCACGGTGGTGCTGAAGGCGGTTCGGATCAGGGTCTGGGCTTGTTCCTCGACCACGGAGATCAAGCGATTCCACATGATCTGCATGTGGATTTCAGCCAACGCCGATTTACGGTCGGTCATGACGCTGTCTCCTTCCTGGTCAACACCAGGGTGCCCTGCCCGTCCATCTGAGCGTTGAACAGCGGCGTCACCACGGTCGAGGTTTCGTCTTCGGTGATTACCGCCGGGCCGACGACCCGCGCGCCCGGCTTCAATTTATCGCGGCTATAAATCTTGGCGTCCAAGTAGGCGCCACTGGCCGGGTCGAAAACCTGGCGGTTGCCTTCTTCTGTCGTTTCAAATGAATCTACCCCGCCATTGAGCGAAGACAACGCTTCGGGCGCACTGGCCACGGCGACGATCCAACTGAGTATCTCGATATCGACGCCTGGGATCAGGCGGTCGTAGAGCGCCTGATAAGCGACCTCGAAAGCATCGCGGATCGCCACGTCGTCGCCGGGCCCAAGTTGCCGCAAGGGAAGTTCCACGGCAATTTCGTGGCCTTGGCCGATGTAGCGCATAAAGGCGGTGCGGGTCTCGACCCGCTCGGCGCCGGGCGCCCCGCGTTCGACGATGGCCAGGGCCTCGCCGCGCATGTCATCGAGCATGTTATTGACCAGCCCGGTATCGAGACCATCGAGGCGCTGATAGTTACTGCGCACCACCTCGTAGGCCACGGGCGCGCGAAGAAAACCCACCGCCGAGCCGACCCCGGCGTTGACCGGCACCACCACCCGATCAATATCGAGCTTCTCAGCGATCCGTGCCGCATGGAGCGGCGCCGCCCCGCCGAACGCCACCAGGGTTCGTCCGTCGATGTTCTTGCCGCTTTCGATGGCATGGACCCGCACCGCATTGGCCATATTCTCGTCGACCATCTCGCCGACCCCGTAGGCGGCCAGTTCGTCACTCAGGCCGAGGGGCGCGCCGACCACGCTGCGCAACGCATCGCATGCCGCCGCCGTATCAAGTTGCATACGGCCACCGGAGAAAGCGCCGGGATCGATGCGCCCCATGACCAGGTCAGCGTCGGTAACCGCCGGGGATGTACCGCGCCGGCCATAACAGGCCGGCCCCGGACTGGCGCCGGCGCTCTCCGGGCCCACGGCAATGCGGCCAGTCTGATCGATATGGGCGAGCGAGCCACCACCGGCGCCAATCTCGACCATCTCGATGACCGGAATGCGGATCGGCAGGCCGCTGCCCTTGAGAAAGCGATAGACCCGGGCGACCTCGAAGCTGCGCGCCGTCTGTGGCTTGGCGTCGTCGATCAGACAGATTTTGGCGGTGGTGCCTCCCATGTCAAAGGACAGCACCCGATCGAGGCCGCTTTCGGCGGCGATATGGCTGGCGAAGATGGCGCCCCCCGCAGGCCCGGATTCGACCAGGCGCACGGGAAAGCCGATGGCGGTCTCAAGGGTCGTGACGCCGCCACCCGACAACATGACGAACAGGGTGCCGGCGAAACCATGCTCGCCAAGTTGAGCTTTGAGGCGGGTTAGATAGCGGGCCATGAGAGGCTGCACATAGGCATTAGCGCAAGCGGTGGAGAAGCGCTCGTACTCGCGCATCTCCGGCGACACGTCCGACGACAGGGTGATGGCGAGATCAGGCAGTCGCGCCGCCAGGATATCGCGGGTCCGCCGTTCGTGGCTGCCATTGACGAAGCTGTGCAGGAAACCGATGGCGACGCTCTCGACGCCGTCACGCTCAAGCAATGGGACCAGCGCCTCAACAGCTGCTTCGTCGAGGGGTATCAGCACCTTGCCACGGGCATCGAGGCGCTCGGCCACTCCATGGCGGCGCCGGCGCGGCACCAGGGGCGGCGGTTTATCCATGAACACGTTGTATTGCTCGAAGCGGCTTTCCGTGCCCATTTCTACGGAATCACGGAACCCCTCGGTGGTGATCAGCGCCGTGGTCGCGCCCTTGCGCTCGATCAGCGCGTTGGTCGCCAGCGTGGTGCCGTGGATAATCAGGTCGATTTCGCCGAGGCTCATTCCGGCTTCGCCGAGCACCGCCGTGACACCCTCCATGACTCCCTCTTCCGGGGCAAGGGTGGTCAGCACTTTGATGGTGTGGCGCCGGGTGCCGGTCTCCAGGGCGACATCGGTGAAGGTGCCGCCGATATCGACGCCGAGGCGCGCCCGGGACGTTTGCGATGAGGACATAGATAAACGCTACTTGGTGGTGGCGACGAAGACGCCATCCCAATCAGCGCCCGGTGGATCTGCTTGGTACTCGGCAATGCGCTCTTCGTAAAGGTCGTAGAGCCCGCCAATGTCGCCGTCGAGCCAGCGGCACGCGGTGATCAGGGGCGAACGATCAGGCAGTCGATGTTGCGCGTCTTGAGCCTAGCGCACAGAGTCTTGGCGGCGGTTTCGTCGGCCATGGGGCCAACCCGCAGGCGATAGTACACACCCGATTCAGCGCCGAGATCGGCGCGCTCGACCCGGGCTGTAAAGGCGCTCAGCAAGTCGCCATGCTTTTTGGCCAGCCGGCGCCAGGCCGTATCCGCGTCGTCGATCTTGCGAAATGAGGCGATCTGCACCAGATAATTGCCCGTAGCGGCAACCGGCTCAGGTTCGGGTTCGGGCGCGACTTCGGGAACAGGCTCAGGCGCGGGCGGTGGCGGAACCACCACGACCGCCGCCGCCACGGGCTCATCGGGAACCTCCGCCGGCGGCAATTCCGAGGCCGATGATGGTTCGGCCGCATCGGGTACGGGCGCCGGCGGTTCAACTGCCACCGCGGGTTTCGGCGTCGGTTCCGGTTGCGGCAGCGGTTCCTCCGGCGGCGGCAACAGCCGCTCGACAGTCTCTTCCGCGCCGTCGCCGTCGAGGGCTTCGTAGACCAGCTTGTCCTGGTTGGGGATGGCCAGACCGCCGGGGTCTTCGGGGCGTTGCTTGGTCGGGCCCTCGTCGGCTTCGATCAACGGCAACTGGGCCGGGGTTCCACCACCCGACGACACCATTCGATCATAGAGGTGCCAGACCAACACCAGAACGGCGACCACGGCCAGGGCGATGCCGACCATGCGGCCGGCTGATGACCACGCCTTCGGCGGCTCGTGCGCGCCTTCCTCAGTCGGATCCACCTAACGCATCTCCTCCACCGGCTCGACGCCGAAAATTTCCAGTCCCGAGGCAATGACCGAAGCCACCGCCCGGCTCAAGGCCAACCGCGCCACGGTCAGGTCCTTGTCGTCGGCGACGATGAACCGCAGGCCGGGGTCGTCATTACCCCGGTTCCACTGGCCGTGGAACGCCGCCGCCACGTCATAGAGATAGAACGCCAGACGGTGGGGCTCGTGAGCCTCGGCGGCGCTTTCCACCTGGCGCGGCCAGGCCGTCAGCAGCTTTATTAACGTCAACTCGCCGGAGTCGGTCAAGCGGCCGAGGTCAGCCGCCGCCAGCGCCGCATCGCTGGTGTCGAGGCCGGGATGGGCCGCCGCCGCGTTGCGCAGCACCGAATTGACCCGGGCATGAGCGTACTGCACATAGAATACCGGATTATCCTTCGACTGCTCGGTGACCCGCACCAGATCGAACTCAAGAGGCGCGTCGTTCTTGCGGGTCAGCATGATGAACCGCACCACGTCCTTGCCGACCTCGTCGACCACGTCGCGCAGCGTAATGAAATCGCCGGAGCGCTTGGACATCTTCACCGGCTCGCCCTCGCGCAGCAGCTTGACCATATGGCACAGCTTGACGTCGAGTTCGACCCGCTCGTCGCTGAGCGCCGCCACCGCCGCTTTCATGCGTTTGACATGGCCGCCGTGATCAGCCCCCCAGACATTGATGAGCGTGGCGAAACCGCGTTCGATCTTGTACAGATGGTTAGCGATGTCACCGGCGAAATAGGTCCAGCTTCCATCGGATTTCTTGAGCGGGCGATCGACGTCGTCGCCGAAGTTCGTGGCCCGGAACAAGGTCTGCTCGCGGGGTTTCCAGTCATCGGGCTTCTTGCCTTTGGGCGGCTCCAACACACCGGTGTAAATCAGTTTCTTGGCGTCGAGCTGGCCCAAGCCCTGTTCAAGCTTGCCAGCCTCAACCAGGGCCCGCTCGGACGTGAAGACCTCCTGCACCACACCAAGGGCCGCCAGATCGTCGCGGATCAACACCATCATCTCGGCGACGGCGAAGGCGATGAAAAACGTCATCTGCTTATCGTCCGGCGCGCCCCACAGCCTGTCGCCCTGTTCATCGGCCACTTTGCGGCCCACGGGCACGAGATAATCGCCGGGATAGAGCCCCTCATAGGCGCTCTCGTCCAGTTCGATCTTGCCCAGAGCCTCGCCATAGCGCCGTATGGTCGAGCGCGCCAGGGTATCGATCTGGCTGCCGAGATCGTTGATGTAATACTCGCGCGTGACGTCGTAACCGGCTTTCTCCAGCAATGCCGACAACGCATCACCAAAGACGGCGCCACGCGCATGCCCGACGTGCAGCGGCCCGGTGGGATTGACCGAGACGTACTCCACATTGACTTTGCGACCGGCGCCCAGGTCCGACTGACCATAGCCGGCGCCGGCCGCCAGGACCTCGCCCAGGCGGTCGTGCCAGAAGCTGTCCGCAAGGCGCAGGTTGATGAAGCCGGGACCGGCAATCTCAACCGCCTCGACCTCAGGGCTGGCTTTGAGTCGCTCGCCGATTGCGTCGGCAATGTCACGGGGTTTGGCACCGGCCTGCTTGGCCAATACCAGGGCGACGTTCGACGCCAGGTCGCCATGGGTGGCGTCACGGGGCGGCTCGACGGTAACCGCGGATGTATCAAGCCCTGCCGGCAGCGTCAAAGCGCTCGATAGTTCTTCGACTATTATCCGAATGTTATATTTGAACTCGTTGAAGATATTCATTAAATATCAAGTTCCGAGTGGAATACATGGTTGTGCTGGTCGATGGCGAAGCGATCGGTCATGCCGGCAATGTAATCGGCCACGACCCGCGCTGCATCAACGGAATTACGGGTTATCGCCTGCTGGCGCCAATCGTCGGGAAGCCGCGACGGATCGTCGTGAAAATAGCTGAACAACTCGCGTACGATTTGCTGGGCGGCGACACGTTTCTCGATGATGTGGGGATGACGGTAAACGCGGGCATGGAGAAACGCTTTCAAGGCCTTCTCATCCTCGGCCACGGCTTGGGAAAACGCTGCCATGGTCCGCCCCAGCCGCCGCAGATCATCAGCGCTTGCCGGGTTTGCCTCGGCCAGGCGGCGCCGGGTCTCGTCGATAACGTCTTCGACCATGACGCCGATCATACGGCGCACGCCTTCGTGGATCAGCCGGCTTTCGTCGCCCCGGCTGTCATCCCGGGCCGCGGCGGCAAACACCGGCCCCGCCAGAGGCACGTCGTCAAGATCGGCTAGGGTGAACAGGCCGGCGCGAAGGCCGTCGTCGATGTCGTGGTTGTCATAGGCGATATCATCGGCGATGGCCGCGACCTGCGCCTCCAGCCCGGCATGAGTGTGGAGTTCGAGATCATGGCCGGCGACATATTCGGCAAGCGGCGGCGGCGCGCTGGCCATATCGATGGGCCCGTTGTGCTTGACCACCCCTTCCA
>CAZYDR010000114.1:0-11312 GCA_964645285.1 uncultured Alphaproteobacteria bacterium | reverse complement strand
ATGAAATTTTGGCGGAGCTTATGCCTTCTGTGTCGGATGACTCTGTCGGTGCAGAATCGGCAATGTCGACTAGCGCACCGGCGTAACCATATGCTTTTCGACTATGACTGCCGAGAACCCTTTTACCCGGTAAACGCCTGAATGCCGGTTTGCGCCCGGCCCAGGATCAGGGCGTGGATATCGTGGGTGCCTTCGTAGGTGTTGACCGCTTCCAGGTTCATGACGTGGCGAATGACGTGGTATTCGTCTGAGACGCCGTTGCCGCCGTGCATGTCGCGGGCCATGCGGGCGATGTCGAGGGACTTGCCGCAGGAGTTGCGCTTGATCAGCGAAATCATCTCCGGCGCGGCGCGGCCTTCGTCGCGCAGGCGACCGACGCGGAGGCAGACCTGGAGGCCGATGGAGATTTCCGTCTGCATGTCGGCGAGCTTCTTCTGGACCAACTGGGTGGCCGCCAGGGGGCGGCCGAACTGGCTCCGTTCCAGGGTGTAGTTGCGGGCCGCGTGCCAGCAGAACTCGGCCGCCCCCAGGGCTCCGTAGGCGATGCCGAAGCGGGCGCTGTTGAGGCACCCGAAGGGGCCGCCCAGGCCCTTGGCGCCGGCCAGATAGTTGTTGTCGGGGACGAACACATTGTCCATGACGATCTCGCCGGTGACCGAAGCGCGTAAACTGAACTTACCTTCGATCTTGGGCGTCGACAGGCCCTCCATGCCGCGTTCCAGAACGAAGCCGCGAATGACGTCTTCATCGTCCTTGGCCCACACCACCATGATGTCGGCGATGGGTGAGTTGGTGATCCACATCTTGGCGCCGTTGAGCTGGTAGCCGCCGTCGACCTTTTTGGCCCGGCTTTTTATGCCGCCCGGGTCGGAGCCGTGGTCGGGCTCGGTCAGGCCGAAGCAACCGACCGCTTCGCCGGTCGCCAGGCGGGGCAGGTAGCGTTGGCGCTGGTCCTCGTTGCCGTAGGCGTGGATGGGATGCATGACTAGGCTCGATTGCACGCTCATGGCAGAGCGGTAGCCGGAATCGACGCGCTCCACCTCGCGGGCGATGAGGCCGTAGGAGACGTAATTGACCCCGGCGCAGCCGTAGCCGTCGATGGTGCTACCGAGCAGGCCAAGCTCGCCCATTTCGTTGAAGATTTCACGGTCGAAGCGCTCATGGCGGTTGGCCTTGAGGACCCGAGGCATGAGCTTGTCCTGGCAGTAATCGCGGGCGGTGTCGCGAATCATGCGCTCGTCTTCGCTAAGCTGATCGTCGAGCAGGAAGGCGTCGTCCCATTGGAACGGTGCCTTCTTCGGGGCTTTGGGGGTGGCCGGGGCGTCGGTCGCGAGCGTCTGGCTCATGATATTCTCCGTGGCGGGCAGGGAGTGTCAGTTTCCCCAATATTAGTCCGCCGTTACACAGTTGCAAAGGGTGGTATAAGCTGGCGCAACGTATCAATATTGCAGCGAGAGCCACGGCGATGCCCGGGCAAGGTAACGAGGTCATAATCGAGTTCCACCGCATCGGCGCGTCGGTCAAGGTCAGCGCCATGGATACGGCGCCCCTGACCGAGGTTTCCATGGCCGGTCTGGCCAGCGCCAGCGAAGCACAGCTCACGCAGGCGGTTATCAAGAAACTGGAATACGTTATGGCGAAGAATAAAGGATAGGGACAGGACGATGATTTACGCCACCGTCGAGGATATCGGCGAGGCCTCTGATATTGAGGTCATGGACCGGCAGGTGTCGGTCGATGGCCTGCGACTGCTCGACATCGGCTGCGGCGCCGGCGCGCTGTCCCAGGCCCTGGTGGAGCGTGGCGCCGAGGTTGTGGGTATCGAACCCGATCCGATTCAGGCGGCGAAGAACCGTGACGCCGAGCCGGTGGCCGGAGTGACCTTTGTCGAAGGTGGCGCCCAGCAGCTCGACATCGAGGACGACAGCGTCGATGGCGTGTTTTTCAAATACTCGCTCCATCACGTACCGGCTGACGCCATGGACACGGCGCTGGCCGAGGCGGTTCGCGTGCTCAAGGACGACGGATTCCTTTACGTGACCGAGCCGGTCATGGTCGGTAGTTATGCCGCGATGACCAAGCCATTCAATGACGAGACCAAAGTGCGCCGCCTGGCCTACGAGGCGCTGGCACGGAGCGCCGGGCCGAATTTCAAGCGCGCCCACGAAACCCGCTACTGTTTGTGGCACGAGTATGCTGGCTTCGAGACCTTCATGGAGGGTCGCCTGGGGCAGACCTACAACGATCATCAGCGCGCCCAGATCGACACCCCCGAAGTCCGCGCCATGTTCGAGGCCGGCCGCAATGGCGATGGCTATCGCTTCAAAATGCATTTGCGGGTCAATTTATACCAGGGCGTTGGCGCGCCCGAAGAATGGGGGGAGGAGTAAACAGTATGGATGCCGTTAATGATTTAGTCGGAAATGCCGAGGACCTGGGCCGGGCCGATGAGATCGACGTTATCGACAGGCTTGTATCGCTGGCCGGCCTTAGGGTGATCGATGTGGGCTGTGGTGGTGGCCGTGTGACCGGCCAACTGGTGGAACGCGGCGCCGAGGCCCTGGGCGTCGAGCCTGACCCGATCCAGGCGGAGAAGAACCGCGCCGCCGAGGCGGTACCGGGTTTGACCTTTATGGAGGCGCCGGGCCAGGCCTTGCCGGTTGATGACGGATCGGTGGATGGCGTGTTCTTCAGCTATTCCCTACATCATGTGCCCCGTGAGCATATGGATGGCGCACTGGCCGAGGCGGCACGGGTTGTGAAACCGGAAACCGGCTTCCTCTTTGTGCTGGAACCCATGTTGAGCGGTAGCATGGAAGCAGTTTACCGGCCGTTCCATGACGAAACCGCGGTCCGAGTCCTGGCTTACGAGGCGTTGGCCCGGGCAGCGGCGCCGCGCTTTACCGAAGCGCGTGAACTGCGCTACCACGAACCCGAGCGCTATGACGACTTCGCCACCTTCGTCGATGGCCTGACTGGAACGACCTATGCGGATTTTTCCCGCGACAAGGTCGATACGCCCGAAGTGCAAGCGCTGTTCGAGGCCGGAAAGACCGATGATGGCTACGTCTTCACCCAGCATTCCCGGGTCAACCTCTATCGCGGGCCGCGTCCCTCGTAATCTCATGGGCGGGGAACTGCTCACCGTCGAACAGATGTACGCTGCCGACAAGGCGGCCATGGACGGCGGCGTCAGTGGCGAGACGCTCATGGAGGCCGCCGGCCAGGCCGTCGCCGATGCTATTCGCAATCGCTGGTCGCCCTGTCCGGTGGCCGTGCTATGCGGTCCCGGCAATAACGGTGGCGATGGCTTCGTCGTGGCCCGCCTTCTGGCCGCTGCAGGCTGGACCGTCAAACTGGCGTTGCTTGGTGATATTGACGGGTTCAAGGGCGACGCGGCGCTCATGGCCGGGCGCTGGAATGGCGCCGTGGAGGCTCTGGATCTGGCCGTACTCGACGGTGCGGAACTGGTGATTGATGCTCTGTTCGGCGCCGGTCTGACCCGCCCGGTAACAGGACCCGCCCAAGCGGTTGTCGAGACGATTGCGGCGCGGCGCCTGGATTGTGTTGCCATCGATGTGCCCAGCGGGGTCCACGGTGACAGTGGCCAGGCGCTTGGCGTTGCGGCGCAGGCCCGGCTCACGGTGACGTTTTTTCGCCGCAAACCGGGGCATTTGCTGTTGCCGGGCCGGGCGCTGTGCGGCGAGACGGTGGTTGCCGAAATTGGCATTTCCGAGACGGTGCTTGAAGCTATCGCGCCGACCCAATTTGCTAACCAGCCGGCCTTGTGGCGCGATCATTTCCCCTGGCCGACGTCCGATGGCCATAAGTATAGTCGGGGCCACGCGGTGGTGGTCGGTGGTGGGTTCGACGCTACCGGCGCCGCGCGACTGGCGGCCCGCGCAGCCTTGCGAACCGGGGCCGGACTGGTCACCGTGGCCAGCCCGTCCGGGGCGCTGATGGTCTATGCCAGCGCCCTGGAGGCTGTCATGGTCCGCGCCGTTGCCGACGATGAGGCCTTTGCGGCACTGATTTCCGATCCGCGCAAGAACGCGGTGTTGGTCGGGCCTGGTAACGGCGTCACCGAAACCACAAAAAGCCGAACTCTGGCGGCCCTGGGGGCCGGCAAGGCCTGCGTTCTCGATGCCGATGCCCTGACCGTGTTTCAGGATAATCCGGATGAGATGTTGAGCGCCTTATCTCCGGACACGATTCTGACCCCCCACGATGGCGAATTCGCCCGATTATTCGACGTTGAAGGCGACAAGTTGGCGCGCACCCGCGCTGCCGCGGTTCAGGCCGGATGCGTGGTTCTGCTCAAGGGCGGCGATACGGTCGTCGCCGCGCCGGACGGCCGCGCCGCCATCAATCACAATGCGCCGCCCGACCTGGCCACCGCCGGGGCCGGGGATGTGCTTGGCGGCATGGTGCTGGGCTTGCGAGCCCAGGGCATGAATGGCTTTGACGCCGCTTGCGCTGCAGCCTGGCTTCACGGCGATGCGGCGGCCCGTTTCGGTCCCGGTGTTATTGCCGAAGACCTGTGCGAAACTCTGCCCGCATCCCTGGCGGCGCTGAAAGCTTGCAACTGAGCCAACGCGGAACAACATGTAAATCATGGCTGACGGCCCCACTAACGGTTTTCTCGACCGCACCCTGAACCAACTGCGCAACGCCTGGAATGACATAGCCGGGCACGGCGATGCCGTGCGTCCCGACCTGCCCGAAGACGATGTCGCACGTATCCGCGCCATGATGGTCGAGTGTCTGGCGGGCAAGGGCGGCGAGGTTTCTGCCCGGGCTCGGGCCACCGACCTGGGGGGGGCTTACCTGACCTTGAATCCCACCGGCCGGGGGCGCTTCCTCACCCTATTGGCAACCGCCTTTGATGTGGATCGCGAGGCGGTCGATGGGGCCATGGCCGATGTTGTCGAAGCGGACGAAGAGGGGCGTCAGAAGGCCGAAGCCCGGTTGCGCGCTGTTTTGGTCACGCCAAGGCGTGAATTGTTGACTCAATTCAATGCGTTGCCTGATGGAACTAAGTTTCTGGTCGATATGCGGGCGGATTTGCGTCTTATGGTCCGCGACGACCCCGCTTTGCCGGGCTTGGATGGTGACCTGAAAAACCTTTTGGCGTCGTGGTTTGATATCGGTTTTCTCAACCTGGAACACATCACCTGGGAGGCGCCGGCGGCCCTGCTCGAGAAGCTCATCGCCTACGAGGCGGTTCACGAGATCCGGTCTTGGGACGACCTCAAAAACAGACTCGTTTCCGACCGCCGCTGCTTCGCCTTTTTCCATCCCCGCATGCCCAATGAGCCGCTGATCTTCGTGGAGGTGGCGTTGGTCTCGGGCATGGCCGGCAACATCCAGAACTTACTCGACGAACGGGCCCCGGAATGTGCCCCGGAAGAAGCCGATACGGCGATTTTCTATTCCATCTCCAACGCTCAGTCGGGACTTGCCGGCATCAGTTTCGGTAACTTTCTGATCAAGCGGGTGGTCAACGACCTGGCAGCCGAACTTCCCGGTCTGAAAACCTTCGCCACCCTGTCGCCGATCCCCGGCTTTCGCCTTTGGCTGGATGGCTTGATCGACGTCGAGGCCGATGAACTGGTGACCGCGGCTGAAGCCAAGGCGATGATGGTCCTGACCGGCACTGACAGCGGCACCGCCGCGCTCCGCGCCATGTTGCTGGCCGACTGGGAGACCGACGAGGTGACGTCAGACCGCCTGCAAAAGCCCTTGACCCGCCTGTGCGCCCGCTATCTGCTCGTTGAGAAACGTTCGGGCCGGCCACTGGACGCGGTCGCCCGTTTCCATTTAAGCAACGGCGCCCGGATCGAGTGCATCAACTGGCTTGCCGACACCTCCCGGCGCGGTATCCAGCAGTCGGCCGGTATGATGATTAACTATCTGTATAAGCTCGACGAAATCGAAGCCAACCATGAAGCCTACAGCGGTGAGGGCCAGGTCATGGCAGCCAGCGCCGTACGCGCTTTGCTGTGAGGCCGAGACTATTGGCGCGACCCCGGAGCGTGGTATAGAGCGCCTAACGCGGACGTGGCGGAATTGGTAGACGCGCCAGATTTAGGATCTGGTTCCGAAAGGAGTGGGGGTTCGAGTCCCTTCGTCCGCACCACCTTTATAACCATCTGTCATCAAGCAATGACAGATGGGCGTTCAAGCGCCACGCGGGCTGGCGCCGAACGGTCGGCGACGCCCATCCTGTTGTAAACAGAATGGCGCGCTTGCCAGCGGTCAAATGACCGCTGGAACTCTTGGGTAATCAACTCGTTTGCGACCGCCTAGTTCTCGCAGGACGAGGGCGGCCAGGTTGAGGCGATGCGGCCGGCTTCGCTGAGCTGGTAGGTTGATAATTCCGCCGCAAGGGCGTCGCGTTTGGCGGCGGCGGGCTCGAATCCCCGGGCCGCGGCAATGGCGTACCAGGCGTAGGCGGCCACCGGGTCGGCCGCCATGCCCGAGGCGCCAGATTCCAGTATCTGGCTGGCCTTGAACTGAGTTTCCGGATCGCCGCAAGGCGAAGGCGCTTCATGAGGACGACCTGTGTTGACCGGCTTCGAATCGCTGGCCCATTGAACCACAGCTAGCGATTTGTTGCAGCCCGTGGTTATGTTCGTGCCATCGAATCGCAAACGGAGGGCGACGAATGATACGCGGCGTTGACCACATTGAGCTGATCGTGCGGAATCTGGATGAATATATCGGGTTCCTCGAAACCCTCGGTTTCGAGTTGCTGACACGCACCACCCACCACGGCGATTCCGTGGAAATGGGTATTCCGGGACAGGCGTTTCCCATCTTCGAACTCCATCAGGTTACCGACGAGGAGGTCATCGGCGTCAATCACATCGCTTTTCGGGTCGATGATGCGGAGGCGGCCCATGAGGCGTTGCGCGCCGCCGGCGTCGAGTCGGCCGAGGAACCTGGCTACGTGGCCTCGACGGGGCGCACCAATGTCAATTTGCGCGACCCCGACGGCTGGCGCCTGCAACTGGTCTCAAGCGACCGCAAAGCGCCGGTCCATGGGCCGCGCCATTAAAGGATGAGGCAATCCAATGGAAACTTACATCGCCCTGATAAATTATACCGACAAGGGTATCGCCTCGGTCGCGGACGCGAGTAAGCGAACCGATGTCGGACGCGCCACGCTCAAGAGCCTTGGCGGTGAAATGAAGCAGTCGTACATGGTCATGGGGGCCTATGACTTTGTTGTCATCTACGAAGTGCCGAGCGCCGAGGCCGCGGCGACCTTCGCCTTGACCATGTGCAAGATGGGCTATGTCAGGATGACGACCATGAAAGCCTTCGATTCCCAGGCGACCCACGACATTATCGCCGGCCTGTCATAACCCGGATTAATCGTCGAACAGCTCGGCGACCAGACGGCTATCCGTGTAATCCGCGTCGTTGGCGGTGTTGTCGCGTAGGTCGCCTTGCTCCTGGGCCGCGGTTGCGGTGTCGGGCTGGTGAGCCATACCCGAAGCGGGGGTCGAAACGATTTGCGGAGCCATTGTTGTCTCCCGTGACGACTTGCATTCCTCTGTGGCGCATGCCGAAGCGTCGCCATGGCGTGATTTTGGTGGCGCGGTGGAAACCTGCTTCTCGAACCTGCGTTATGGTTAACGAAAATGGCGCGATGAGGCGTTGGGTAGCGAAACGCGCGGCGGCAGCCAGTGCAATACAGGGTAGCCTTGTCTCTCGGCCTCGGTTATAAATCGTCGCCAACTAGGGGTTTAACGGGGGCGTTCCCGACGAAGAAGCTATCCGTACTATTTACCGCGCTGTTTGTTTTGCTGTCCGGCGAGGCCTTTGGCTTTGACCGTTCGAACGAGACCAGTGCGCAGATCTATTTCTCGATTCCGTTCGGCGGCCAGACCGCGGTCGAAGCGACACCAAGGCTTGGCCTCAGCGCCGGCACCGGACGTGATTACGTGGGGTATACCGGACACAACGATAACTTCGGTACCTACAGTTCCACATCGGCGTTGGGCGGCGACCCCTTTACGGTGGCGCGCGAGAGCTTTGATTTCCGTCTCGGAATCGACGGCACGACAAGCCTTTATCTCAATGGTTCCAGTGTGGACGAGCAGATCAAGGGGGCTCCGTCTTACCCGGGATGAATTGGAAGAGGGCTGGCTCATTCCCCTCGGCGTCGTCGCGGTTGCCATCATGGGCTTTGCGGTCGCCAAGTCCGTCAAGTAACGCATTCTTACCCTCGATCTCGACCCCGAACGCCAAATCGGCGCGACAGCGCGCGGCGAGAGAGTTTGACGGCGGCTGTGAATCCGGGTAAATCCGCGTGCCACACCAAAGGCGGCGCATCATTCTGCGCCACGTAAATCCGACGACCTACCCGGCGGCTGCCAGCTGCACTGGCTTGGAAATGCCTGACGGGCAGGGATGTCATAAAACAAAACGGTAGTTGAACGTCAGATGGAAGTCACTCAGACCAGCGCCGATGGCCTTAAGCGCGAATTTAAGGTCGTCGTAGACGCCAAGGATATCGAAACCAGAATCGATAGCCGCCTCAGCGAATTAAGCAAAACCGCGAACATTCCTGGCTTCAGGCCCGGAAAGGTCCCGGTTTCACTGCTCCGTCAGCGCTATGGCGACAGCCTGCGCGGCGAGATTCTTGAGCAGGCGGTAAACCAAACCTCATCCCAGGCCATGGCCGAGCAGAACCTGCGGCCGGCCGTACAACCCCGTATCCAGGTGGTTAAATTCGATGACGGCGACGATCTCGAATACACCATGGAACTTGAGGTGCTGCCGGACATCGTGCCTGGTGATTTCGATGATATTGAACTGACCAACCTGGTGCCGGAAATTCCCGAGACCGAGGTCGATGAGGCGATCGAACGTCTGGCCACCAGCCAAAAGAATTTCGTCACCGTGGAGAAAGCCCGCAAGTCCAAGAAAGGCGACGCCCTAAAAATCGATTTCGTCGGCTCTGTCGATGGCGTCGAGTTCGAAGGCGGCACAGCGACCGACCATGTGCTCGAACTGGGCTCCAGCTCGTTCATCGAAGGTTTCGAGGAACAGCTTATCGGGACCAAGCCGGGCGATCACGTCGCGGTCAAGCTGGCGTTTCCCGAGGCCTACATGAACGAAGATCTGGTCGGCAAGGACGCGGTCTTTGAAGTCGATGTAAAGGAAATCCAGGAAGCCGAAGCCGTCACCATCGGTGACGATTTCGCCAAGGGCCATGGTTTCGACGATCTCGCCGCCATGCGCGAAACCGTCACCAAGCAGATGAGTGAAGACTATGCTGGCTTGGCCCGATCACGCCTCAAGCGTTCGTTGCTCGACGTGTTGTCTGATCGCTATGACTTCCCGGTGCCCGACGGCATGGTCGATGCCGAGTTCGAAGCTATTTGGAAGCGGGTCGAAGAGGGTCGAGAGAAGAACGAAGCTGATCCCTCGGATGCCGGACGGAACGACGACGAACTCCGTGTTGAATACCGCACCATCGCCGAGCGCCGGGTACGCCTGGGCCTGTTGTTGTCGGAGATCGGGCAGATCAATAACGTCACGGTCGAGCAGGACGAAATCGGCCGCGCCGTCATGGAGCGGGCCCGGGCCTTTCCCGGCCAGGAGGAAATGGTCGTCAACTTCTACCGCGAGAACCCCGAAGCATTGGCCGAATTGCGCGCGCCCTTGTTCGAGGAAAAGGTTGTCGATCTGATCATCGAGAAAACCATGGTGACCGAACAGCCCATATCCATAGAAGAGCTTGTTCGCGATCCTGATGCCGAGCCGGCCGAAGACACGGCAAAGAAAAACAAGAAGCCGACGGCAAAGAAGAAGGTAGCACCAAAAAAGGCCTCGGCCAAGAAAGCCGCGGCGAAGAAGCCGGCTGCCAAGAAGAAGCCCGCCAAGAAAAAGGCCGACTGACGAATATCGATCGATCCGACCCAGCGGCTTAGCGGCCCGTTAACATGGCAGAGGTAAGGTGAGCGGCGAATCGTTGCCCCGCCCTAATTTGAAGAGAGCACCATGGCTGACCCTACCGAAACTTATATGAACTACCTCGTTCCCATGGTGGTCGAACAGACCGCCCGTGGCGAACGGTCCTATGACATCTATTCGCGGCTGCTGAAGGAACGCATTATTTTCCTCACCGGACCGATCGACGACGGAGTCGCCAGCGTGGTCACCGCGCAGCTCTTGTTTCTTGAGGCGGAAAATCCGACCAAGGAGATTTCGTTCTACATCAATTCACCGGGCGGCGTTGTCACCTCCGGACTGGCAGTATACGACACCATGCAATACGTCCGCCCGCCGATTGCGACGTTGTGCATCGGTCAGGCGGCGTCCATGGGATCGTTGTTGCTGGCTGCCGGCGCGGCGGGCCAACGGTTCGCGTTGCCCAATGCCCGTATCATGACGCATCAGCCTTCCGGCGGGGCTCAGGGTCAAGCGACGGATATTGAAATTCATGCCCGCGAGATCATCGCGACCCGGGCGCGTCTCAACGAGATCTACGCCATGCATACCGGCCAGAAACTCGCCAAGATCGAGGAGAGCATGGACCGCGACCGGTTCATGACCCCCGAGGCGGCCAAGGATTTCGGCCTTATTGATGAGGTGGTTTCGAGCCGCCCCGAGAGCGAAGACGGTGGCGATAGCAAATCGAAAAAGAAGGACGATTAACGCTTCTTTGACCGAGGTGCTCTATGATTGTGCTCACGCCATCATGTGGTGGTGTTGGAAGGTCCGTGGCGGGATCGGTATAGGATCTGAATTTAGTCCGTTAGAGTGTTCGGCTTTCAATGGTTGTGTAGAGCCGTAAGTGTTCGGTAAAATGCGATTCTATGCGGCGGCCTAGGGGTAGTGACAATGAATAAGTCCAGTGGCGGCGATTCGAAGAACACCTTGTACTGCTCGTTCTGCGGAAAGAGTCAGCACGAGGTCCGTAAGCTCATTGCCGGGCC
This sequence comes from uncultured Alphaproteobacteria bacterium, assembly GCA_964645285.1. Classification (GTDB taxonomy): domain Bacteria; phylum Pseudomonadota; class Alphaproteobacteria; order JAAXGF01; family JAAXGF01; genus JAYZAP01. Next base: position 357 of record CAZYDR010000114.1, on the reverse strand, counting down.
GACTGTCTACATCTGCGACGAATGCGTCGAACTCTGCATGGACATCATCCGTGAAGAGCACAAGAACACCCTGGTCAAGTCCCGTGACGGGGTGCCGACCCCGATGGATATCTGCCAGGTTCTCGACGACTACGTGATTGGTCAGTTCCACGCCAAGAAGGTTTTGTCGGTGGCGGTTCACAACCACTACAAGCGGCTCAACCACGGCACCAAGTCCAACGACGTCGAACTCGCCAAGTCTAACATCGTGCTCCTTGGCCCGACCGGCTGCGGCAAGACCCTGCTGGCTCAGACCCTCGCCCGCATTCTCGACGTGCCGTTCACCATGGCCGACGCGACGACGCTGACCGAAGCCGG
>CAZYDR010000113.1:0-11466 GCA_964645285.1 uncultured Alphaproteobacteria bacterium | reverse complement strand
TGGTGTGGAGCACACCCTTGGGTTTGCCGGTGGAGCCCGAGGTGTAGAGGATGAACAGCGGGTCCTCCGCGTCCATGGCCTCGGGCGGGCAGTTGGGCGAGGCGGCCTCGACCAGGTCGTGGTACCAGACATCGCGATCGTCGTGCCAGGTTGTGTCACCGCCGGTACGCTTGACGACCACGGTCTTGCGTACGTGGGGGGCTTTGGCGATGGCCTCGTCGGCAATGTTCTTGAGTGGGATGATGCGGCCGCCGCGAACCCCTTCGTCGGCGGTAATCAGGTATTCGGATTCGCAGTCATCGAGGCGCCCGGCAATGGATTCCGCCGAGAAGCCACCGAAGATGATCGAGTGAATGGCGCCGATACGGGCGCAGGCCAGCATGGAAACCGCCAGCTCGGGGACCATGGAGAGATAGATTGTCACCCGGTCGCCCTTTTTTACGCCAAGGCTTTTTAGGCCGTTGGCCAGACGGCAGACCCGCCCGTGCAGGTCCTTGTAGGTGATGTGCTCGCTGTGGGACGGGTCGTCGCCCTCCCAGATAATGGCGGTCTGGTCGCCGCGGCTGACTAGATGGCGGTCCAGGCAGTTGGCACTGACGTTGAGCTTGGCGCCTTCGAACCAGCGAATCCGCACGTCGCCTTCGTAGGAGGTGTTCTTGACCGTATGCCACGGCTCGATCCAGTCGAGACGTCCCGCCTGTTCGGCCCAGAACCCATCCGGGTCCTCGATCGAGCGCTGATACATCTCTAGGTATTTGGCGTTATCGCAATGGGCTCGGCTGGCCCACTCGGCCGGTACCGGATGGACAGTTTCTGACATGGTGTAGGCCCCTTTTTGCTCCCAAAATTCGGTTTCCCGCAATATTCGCAAGGGCCGCAATTATCTGCACAAATCACCGCCCACGGCAAGGCGCGCGACATCAATCACGAGTTAATGGCTTCTCTCATCGCCAAGCGATGATATCGCTGTGCCGGGTAACAACATAATGGGAAGAAATAATATGACCATCTACATCACCCAGGGCAACTACACCCTCGAAGGGATGCAGGGCATGCTCGCTACACCGGAGGACCGCTCTGTCGCCGTGACGGCGCTGGCCAAGGCGGCGGGGGGCAAGTTGGTCGAGTACTACGTGACCTACGGCGAGTACGACTTCTTGGTCATCATTGAGAGCAACAAGAAGGATTCCGATATGATGGGTGCTCTCATGGCTGCGGCAGCCGGAGGCGGGATCACCAACGTCAAGACGACAATAGCCGTGTCGTCGAAGAAAGCGGTCCAAGCCATGCGCGCGGGAAAACGCATCATCAAGGGCTTCAAGTCCGCCGGTCAGTAGAGGCCGCCAGCACCACCTGACCATCGACAATCTCGATGGTCAGCGGTGTCAGCCGTTTGCCCTTGCACGGCCCGTGGACGCAGACCCCATCATGGATGCGGAACCGGGCGCCGTGGTTGATGCACAGGATGTGTTTCTTACCCAAGGTAAGAAACTGGTCCGCTATGCCATCAAGAGTCATGTCCTTGTGGGGGCAGACGTTCTCATAGCCGTGGACACCGCCGGCGTCCCGGACCACGAAGATTTTCCGGCGGTTACCGCCCGTGCCAAAGGTAAAGCCCTTGGAGCCGGGTTCGGCAAGCTCGTCGAGGCGGTACAGGGCGGCCCTGCTGGGGTGATGGTCTTCCATGGCCGACGGTCATGCCCGCAATCGCGCGCCATTGCAACGGGCGTTCGTGGCACATTCATAGTTTCTTTCCGTGGCGCGATTAATATAAGATCGCGCGGCGATAATTCCAGGTATCCAGCGTTCGAGAGTTTTTTGCACGTGCAGAATCTACCGTTCAGCCGGCCCGGCCGTTTCTACAAGGGCAACCTTCACGTACATTCGACCAATTCGGACGGCGCCTTTGCCCCGGCCGAGGTAATTGATCGCTACCATGGGGCGGGCTACGATTTTCTGACCCTCAGTGATCACTTCCTGGAGATCTACGACTGGTCTGTGACCGACACCCGGTCGCTGCGCCGCGATGATTTTACCACCATCGTCGGCGCCGAACTTCACGTATCCAAAATGCTCAACGGCGAAATCTGGCATGTGCTGGCCGTTGGCCTGCCGCCCGATTTCGCGCCGCCGGCTGAGGGCGAGGATATCGTCGCCCTGTCGAGGCGCGCCGCCGACGCCGGCGCCTTCATCGGCCTTACCCATCCCGAATGGAACGGCATGACCCCCGAGGACGCCAATCTTATCGATCGCGCCCACGCGGTCGAAGTCTACAATTACGGCTCGCACATGGAGAACGAGCGCGGCAACGGCTGGGCGCTCTGCGAAGCTCTGCTCAACCAGGGCCGGCGGCTCACCGCCTACGCCACCGACGATGCCCACCGCATGGTCCACGACGCCTTCGGCGGCTGGGTTCAGGTGTGGGCTGAGCGACTCGACCCGGACCTCATACTCGAATCCCTCAAGGCCGGTCGCTACTATTCCAGCCAGGGTCCGGAAATCTACGATGTCCGCGTCGAGGGCGACGAGATCGTGGTCGCCTGCTCGCCGGCATCGCTGATCATCGCCCAGGGCCGCGGCTCGCGCGTGAAATACGTCAAGGGCGAGGCTATGACCGAGGGCCGTTTGCCGCTTGACCGCTTCAAGGACAGTTTTTTCCGCATCACCGTGCGGGATGTGAACGGCCTTAAGGCGTGGTCCAACTCGGTGTGGCTCGATAGCTAATCCAGCAGCACAATATTGCCGTCGGTCACTGCGATATTGACCGGGGTCAGGCTTTCGCCGACGCAGGGGCCGTAGACGCAGAGGCCGTCGTTCAACTGGAACATGGCGCCGTGCTGGGTGCATTGGATATGGCTGCGGTCCAGGGACATGAACTGGTCCTCGACCCATTCCAGCGGTCCCCGGCTGTGAGGGCAGCAGTTCTCGTAACCGTAGACGCCGTTCTCGTCGCGCACCACGAACAGCTTTCGCCGCGCCCCCGGTTCGCCGAGGACGAAGCCCTTGGAATCGCGCACATCAAGAGTGTCGAGGGGGCACAGGACCGTACCGCCGTTGGCGCTGTCGTTCATGGGATCGTCTAGGCGTCGGGGTTGCCGATCACCCATTTCCACGGCCGGATATCGACACTGGCGAACAAGCCCGCCTTGGCGTAGGGGTCGCCCGCCGCCAGGGCCTTGGCCGCCGCCAGGTCAGCCGCCTCGACAATCAGCAGGCTGCCCGTCATGCCCTCGCCGTCTTCCTCGATATAAGGCCCGGCAACCTTGATGGCGCCGCTATTGGCCTTGAGAAACTCGATATGGTCGGGCCGGTTCTCAAGCCTCAAGTCGAGGGAATTTGCCTTGTCGGTACAGGATACGGCGAACAGCATGGGGGGCCTCCGGGCGGGTGGGTCAATTGCCCGGCACTTTACGCCAAGAGGCGTGGTTTGAAAGCTCGAAAGGGTGTCGTCCGTCGATTATACCAAGGCAGCTTGGTATTAGTCGTAGACCACGATGCAACGTACTTCGATACTCTGGCGGTCGCGCGCATCGGTCGGGGTGCCGAGATCCTTGAACGCGGTGTGAAAGCTGAAGGTGCAGGGCGCCCGGCCGTCGCCGACACTGGAATCGGATCGCGCGCCGCCGGAGCGCGACAGCTCGCCATGGGAGTCCCACTGCTTGATCAACAGGGCCTCATGGCGCGCCATTGCCGGATACCACCGCCAGCCGTGTTGCGGCGCGAACTTGGCGAAATAGTTCTCGCCGATGCGGTCGTGGTAATGAATCTCGAAGACGATCAGGTCGTCCGACCCGACCGTCTGGCCGTCGCACAGGGCCATTGATTCGCTCTCCACCGCCACGCCATCGATATTGCGCCAGACATTGATGATCGCGAACCGCCCGTCCCCGGCCAGCGCCCGATCGACCATCGTCTGTTTGAGCAGTACCTCGCCCTCGGGCAGGACCAAACGCAAGGTGTCGTTGCCGCTGGGCGGTTTTGCCATGTAGCACAGCCGTTGCGGCCCGCTGGTCAAGGTGTAGTCGCCATGGACAAGATGCGCCGGTCCCTGCACTTGCTGGCCGCCCGTAATTCGCCGCTGGCTCTCCTTGCCCGCAGTCGAGCGGATGTTGTGGTCGAAGGCGAAAACATGGGCCGCGCCCGTCTTCTCGCGCAGGACGGCGGCACATTCAGGGTAATAGTCGCGCACCAGCTGCTGGTGATCGTAGAAGTCGAGACCGGGCCGCGCCAACGGGCAGTCCAGCAGTTCGAAGCCGTGAATGTCGACGGTTCTTCGACTCGCGCCCGTCAGCGGCCGCGCGTCACCGATGGCGATATTCAGTTCCTCGATGTCGATGCCGTCGTCACCCGCGTCGTTACCATCGCGGTCACGCCGCGTCAGCACCTTGCCATTGCGAAAGAGAGACGATTCGGCGCTCTCCGCCATGTAACTGACGAGGCCGTGGGCTGCGGTCGTGGACTGTGGCGTTTCGTGGTTCATGGTTGCCTATTGTCTTGTTGAGTGGTGGCCGGGCGCTGAATTGAATGGGCAGTATAGCCATCATCCGGGGCAAGACGCCATTTGACCTTTATGACCCGGCCGCCCACCGCTAGGGTGCGGGCCTTGATTTATTGCGGCGCGGAGGGCCGAGCAATGCAACTTCACAAATGCACCTGGCAGGAAGTCGAAAAATATCTTCAAAGCTCGACCGGCATTATCGTGCCCATCGGCTCGACCGAGCAGCACGGGCCTACCGGCCTGATCGGCACCGACGCCATTACCGCCGAGGTGGTGGCCATCCGTATTGGCGAGAAAACCAGTGCCATGGTCGGGCCGACCATCTCCATCGGCATGGCCGAGCATCACATGATGTTCCCCGGCAGTATGACTCTGCGGCCCTCGACCCTGACCAGTGTTATTTGCGACTACATTCATTCCCTGGTGCGCCACGGCTTCGACCGCTTCATGTTCGTCAACGGCCACGGCGGCAATATTCCCACGGTCAATTCGGCATTCTACGAAGCCTACGCCACGGCCCCCGCCAAACCTGGCGCCAACCAGACCGAATTCCGCTGCAAACTGGTCAACTGGTTCGGCAACAAGCAAGTCGCCGCCGTGTGCGAGGAGATTTTCGGCGACCGCGACGGCGGTCATGCCGCGCCTTCCGAAATCTCGGTCACCCAATTTGTCCATCCCGACGCCGTTAAACAGGCCGAGCTCGACCCGCCCCTGGCGCCCAGCGGCCGCTTTTATGGTCCCGAGGATTACCGCCACAAGTTCCCCGACGGCCGCATCGGCTCGGACCCGACCCTGGCCCGCCCGGAACACGGCGAGCGCCTGGTATCGGTTGCCGGCACCGCTATTGCCGAGACTTATCGCTCGTTCATGGCAGAGGACTAGAACCTAGTCATGGTGGAGCGCGATGGTTTCACCGATGCATCGGGCTCTAATTGGGCGGCGCTGCAATGGAACAAGCGCTCGTTGACCCAGACCTACGAGACCATGGGCTTCAGCGCCGCCATGCAGTACGGTCTCGAGGCCTGCGTCATGCTCGACGTGATCGAGACGCCCGAGGGCAAGAAGTTCAAAGAAATCCAGAAGGCCGATGGCCTGACGGCGGCGATTCGCTGGCACGACGCCCAGTTCGCGCCCTTTGAGTACGGAGAAAACGACGATGGATTTTACGGGTAGGAGAATTCTCGTTACCGGCGGTTCGCGAGGCATCGGCCGGGCGGCGGTCGAGGCGTTCAAAGCCGGCGGAGCCCGGGTCGCGGTCAACGGCCGCACGGCGGAGTCCACCGCCGCCGGCATTGCCGCCATGGGACTTGACGGGCTGCTCGCGGCGCCCGGCGACGTCGGCACCGTGACCGGCTGTGACGCGGCGGTGAAAGCCGCCGTGGACGCTTTCGGCGGTCTCGACGTGCTGGTCAACAGCGCCGGGGTCGGTTACGGTGAGCCTGTGGAGGACATAGACGAGGCCAAGTGGGACGAAAGCCTCGACGTCAACCTCAAGGGCACGTTCTTCTGCATCAAGGCGGCCCTGCCGGCGTTGCGGCAAAGCGGCGGCAATATCGTCAACGTGGCGTCTGACGCTGGTCTCATGGGTGATCCTAGCCTGATTGTCTACTGCGCCTCCAAGGGCGGTGTGGTCAACATGACCAAGGCCATGGCTCTGGCCTTCGCACCCAAGGTGCGGGTCAACTGCGTTTGCCCCGGTTATGTGGATACCGACATGGTGCGCCGCGACGGCATCGAGGCCGCCACTGACCCGGCCGCCGCCGAACAGGCCTTGCTCGACTACACGCCGCTGGGACGCCTCGCCCAACCGGTGGAGATCGGCGCGGCTATCGCTTACCTAGCTAATGCCGAGACAAAATTTGTCACCGGTGCGGCGCTACAAATCGACGGCGGAACCACGGCGGGGCGGTAGATTTGTGCGGTTTTCTTTTCTAGACTGCCGCAAGACTAAAGCAAATCGGGAGATCCCGTGGTACGCGAAGGTATCGAACGCAGGCTTGCCGCCATCCTCAGCGCGGATGTGGTCGGCTATAGCCGCCTGATGGGCGAGGACGAGGCCGGTACGCTGGTGGCGCTCAAGGCGCACCGCGCCGAGTTGGTCGATCCCGAGATCGCGCGCCATAGCGGGCGCATGGTCAAACTCATGGGCGATGGCGCCCTGGTTGAGTTCGCCAGCGTGGTCGACGCGGTGGAATGCGCCCGCGCCATCCAGCGCGGCATGGTCGGGCGCAATGTCGGCGTGACCGAGGGCCAGCGTATCGAGTTTAGAATCGGCGTCAACGTTGGCGATATCATCGTTGACGGCGACGACATTTACGGCGACGGCGTCAACGTGGCGGCGCGTATCGAGGCTCTGGCCGAACCCGGCGGCATCTGCATCTCGCGCACCGCCCGTGATCAGGTACGCGACAAACTCGACATTACTCTCGGCGACATGGGGGAGGTGGAGGTCAAGAACATTGCCCGGCCGGTTCGCATCTTCCGTGTTCCGGTCAACGACATCGAGAATAGTGCCGCTAGCACGGTTGCCGCCGCGACGGCGCTGCCCGAAAAGCCGTCCATCGCGGTGCTGCCCTTCGACAACATGAGCGGCGATCCCGAGCAGGAGTTCTTTGCCGACGGTCTGACCGAAGATATCCTCACCGCGCTGAGCCGCTTCCACAGCTTGTTCGTGATCTCGCGTAACTCCGCTTTCGTCTACAAGGGCAAGGCGATCAATCTCCAGGAGGTGGCCCGGGAACTCGGCGCCCAGTACGTGGTCGAGGGCAGCGTGCGCAAGGCGGGTAACCGGGTGCGGGTTTCCGTGCAGCTCATCGACGCCGAACAGGATCACCACATCTGGGCCGACCGTTACGACCGCGATCTCGAAGATATCTTTGCCGTCCAGGACGAGGTGACCACCGCCATCGTCGCCACTCTGCCGGGCCGGGTCGATGCCGCCACCCAGGAGCGGGCTGAGCGCAAGCTGCCCCAGAACATGGCGGCCCACGAATTTGTCATGGCCGGCAAGACCCTGCATCACTGCTCGACCAGGACCGACAACGCCGAGGCCCAGCGCATGCTGGCGCGGGCCATCGAGCTTGACCCCAACTACGCCCATGCCCGGTCATGGATGGCCTGTACCCTGGGTCAGTCATGGGTCCACGACTGGGATGAGGATCGCCAGGCCACCTGGGACAAGGCGCAGGAGCACCTGCAGCTCGCCCTCGCCCTCGACGACGACGACAGCGATGTCCACCGGGTCCTCGCCGCGGTAGAACTGACCCGAGGTGAGTTCGACAAGGCCAGTTATCACCAGGGGCGGGCGCTCAGCCTCAACCCCAACGACGACCTCATCGTTGTCCAGCAGGGCGAGATTCTAACCTGGCTGGGCCAGCCCGAACAGGGCATCGAGTGGATCGAGAAGGCCATGCGCCTCAACCCCTACCATCCCGAACGGTTTTGGGGCCATCTAGGCCGGGCTCAATACATGGCGCGCCAGTACAGCGAGGCAACCGACTCGTTCAAACGAATTTCCGTGCCCGATTCCACCCACCATTCGTTCTTCGCTGCGTCCTATGCGCAGTTGGGCGACAACGCGGCGGCAAAGACGCACAGCGAAGTGGTGTTGAAGCAGGAACCCGGTTTCACGGTCAGCAATTATCTTGCGACGCTTCACTACAACCGGGAAAGCGATCTCGAACATCACCGCGAGGGCCTGCTGAAGGCCGGACTTCCCCAGTAACCGCTCTACCCGTGCATGGGTCGGCGCGGGCGCTGGACGATCTGCAGGAAGATCAGGGCGCCGACCACCAGAGCCATGCCGAGTATCTGGAGCGGCGCCAGGGTTTCGCCGATCAGGCCGAAACCGAATAACAACGCCCATACCGGCGTAGAATTGTCGATGGCCGCGGTCTTGAGCGGACCAATTATGCTGACCGCGGTAAACAGGCAGGTGGTGGCGATGACGTAGGACGCCGTCGAGCCGCCGAACGCGGTCCAGCCGATCACGCCGGCCGGCCAGGCGAGATCGACCACCGTGGCCGACAACAGTACCACGGTCACGGTAGTGGCGGCGATCATGTAGAACATGACGACCCGGTTATCACGGCTCGCCATGATGCGTTCGCTGAACAGTAGCAGGGCGCCCAACACCAGGGCCGAAGCGCCGGCTAGGCCGACGCCGCGCCAGTCCATCTCGCCACCGACCGGCGCCGCGACGGCGATGCCAAGGCCGAAGAAGGCGACCACCAGGGCGAGGACCCGCATCAACGTCGGCTTGTCGCTACCGGTAATCCAGGTCAGCCCGGCGAGCAGCAGCGGGTAGCTGTACATGATCAGAATGGTCAGGGCAACGGGTATGAAGAGGATGGCGCCGAGCAGCAGATACATCTCGGCACAGAGCAGCAGGCCGAGTAGCAGGCTAGCCAGGAGCGGCTTGCGCGGCAGCTTCAGGGAACGCCCGGAAAAATGCACCCAGGCCGCTAGGCAGACCAGAAACAGCCCGGCTCGTGACAGGTTGAGGGCATGAATATTGCCGCCGGCATCATAAGTCACCCGTGCCAGCACCATGTTGAGCGCAAAGAGTACGGCCGAACACAACGCCACCAGACTGCCGAGCCACAGCCGTGCTTCGGCCTGCGCCGGCTTCGCCTGTTCTTTGATTTCAGCCATCAACCACTACCACTGCCAAGCACTCGGGCACGCACCCTAGCTCATAAGCAGCTATGCCGCGAGTTTGCTGTCAGCGACACCAATGATGGCATCGATTTCCCTCGCCGCATCATTGGCCAGCGCCAGGGGCGCTGCTTTTCCCATAAGGGTCTGGTGGATATCCCGTGTCCGGTCGGCCATGTCATGGCCGCCAGCTTCTTCCCAGGCATCGCGCGACTGGCGGGCGAAGGCGCGGGGCATGAGGCCGTCGTGGCAGTGGCGCAGGGTATGGTCGGTCATGAGGAAATGGCCGCCCGGCGCGATGGCTTCGAGATCGCTCCAGGCCATGGAGTCATCATCGACCGCCATCGGCGCCGTCAGCCGGCGGACCATGGCAATGAGCTCGTCGTCGATAACCAGTTGCAGCGGGCTGATGATCTTGGCCACTTCCAGTTGACCGGCGCCGCCGAGGAAATCGGCGCCGCCGAGACCGGTGAGTAGGCTGAGTAACGAGCGCTCGATCATCGACTGACCGTCGAAGGCCACTGAATCGCAGCCAAGGCCGTAGGTGTGGACCGGCAGGCCGAACGCCTGCTTGATGAATTGCATGGCCATAGTCGCGCCCTGCATGGCCTCGACGCTCGATTGCAGGCCGGCGCCGGACCGCATGTCGAGGCTGTAGACATTGACTAGCGCCACCACCGGCGCGCCCGGCGCCACCGCCTGGGCGGCGGCGGTCATGGCCAGGATCTCGGCGGCACCGAGGACGACCAGGCCGGGCATGGTCAGGGGCGCCGTGCCGCCGGCACTGGGCAGGCTGCAGACATGGCTCACCATGCCGATCCGCGCCGCCCGCATGATCGCCTCCAGGTCCATGGGCTTGAGGCCCAGCGGCGTCAGCGCCGTGGCGATAATGCCGGCGGTTGGCGCTGACCCGTCCGGCGTCGCCGCGGCGACCATGTCCATGAGATAGGGCATGCTTTCCAGGCTGTAGGGTTGGATCCAGGCGTGCTTGGCGGTATTGGCCAACGATGTCCCCAGGGCGTGGATATCGGCGGTTGCCTTCGGCACGTCGCCGGGGAACGGCGAGGCGATGAAGTCGATCTGATCGAGGCTGTCGGCCAGGCGTGCCCAGGTCCCGAGATCGGCCAGGGTGACGTCTCGGCAGTTGTCGGTGGCCGGGTCGAGATAACGGTAGGCGCCAGTGCAGGAGCGCAGGTGAAAACCGCCGCCCGGCCGTGGTACTTCGATATTACGTGCCGGGTCCCGCGCCGCCATGGTGAAGGTCCTGGGCGCCAGCGCCAACAGGTCCTCAAGAACCTCGCGCGGGAACCGCACCATGGCGCTGTCGCTATCGACCACGGCGCCGGCCTTGGCCAGCAGCGCCGGGACCTCCGGGTGCTCCATCTTGACGCCGGTCTGCTCGAGCAGGGTGAACACCTTGTCGCGCATCATGGAGACATGATTGTCCGAGAGATAGGCCAGTCCGGGCATGTGGCTCATCACATATCTCCGGCAATCAGTTGACGGGCCACCTCGACCGCGCCGGGGGCATCCTCGGCGAAGCCGTCGGCGCCGATGGCGGTGGCGAAAGCGCGGTTGACCGGCGCGCCGCCGACAATCACCCGGGTGCCGAAATTGCGCTGCGAAACGTCATCCTTGAGCTTTTCCACCGTGGCCTGCATGGCCGGCATGGTGGTAGTCAGCAGGGCCGACATGGCGATGATGTCGGCCTGATGTTCCTCGGCGGCGGCGATGAAGGCGTCCGGCGGCACATCGACGCCGAGGTCGACGACGGTGAAACCGGCGCCTTCCAGCATCATGCCGACCAGGCTCTTGCCGATGTCGTGAAGGTCGTTCTGCACGGTGCCGACAATGACCGTGCCGACGGATTTGATATCGGCCTCGGCGAGCAGGGGACGCAGCACTTCCATGCCCGCTTTCATGGCCCGCGCCGCGACCAGCATCTCGGGCACGAACAGAATGCCTTCGCTGAACTGGGCGCCGACCTCGTCCATGGCGGCGATCAGACCGTCATCGAGGATGGTCGCTATGGCGACGCCGGCGTCGAGCTCGGCCTGTACCAGCTTGGCGGCGCCAGCGTCGTCATAGGCCAGCACCGCGTCATAGATGTCGTCGATGGCCATGAATAGCCCCCCTTGGCATGTCGCCCAGGGGGTAGTTGTCGCAGACTGTGCAGGGTCGGCGCCTTGATATGCATCAACCCTCTTGTTACCAACGCCCGCAGTTGGGGCCCATGGCCTCGACCGGGATCATAATGGGGAAGCGTTCGCGGATCCTGGCGTCGGTCTTGGGATCGATGCACTCCGGGTAAT
>CAZYDR010000112.1:0-11511 GCA_964645285.1 uncultured Alphaproteobacteria bacterium | reverse complement strand
TTGAGGTGGTTCTAAGTCGTTGAGATACATGGGTTATGAGACCGAGTTACTACTGGTGGGAACAAGAACGTCACCGACGCTGACGAAGCCCAGTTCGCAAACCGGAAACAGATCGATCCGCTTGCCGAAATATTGTTCCCCGGCCACGGCGGCAGGTTCGAAAGACATGGCCGTCTCGGCCACCATCAGGGTGCCGGCGAAAGCGTGGTTGGGCGGCCCGGCGCCAGCGCCCGGTGCGAAACGGGCGTTATCGAGTGGTCCGCTCATTCGATGATCTGGAACGGCGGCATCATGACCGGCACCTCGACCTCCAGAACCACCGGCGCGTTGGCGTCGAAGGCTTGCTTCAAGGCGTCGCCGAGGCCCGCCGGATCAGTCCGGATGCCAACGGTGCCGAAGGATTGAGCGAACATCATGAGGTCCGGGTTATGTAGGTCGGTGGCAATGAAGCGTTCGCCGAAGCGGTGGGTCTGATCCCAGCGCGAGGCGCCGAAGGCATTGTTGTTGAACACCACGGTGACCACGTTGATACCGTATTTTACGGCGGTCGAAAGTTCCGTGGCGCAGTACATGAAGCCACCGTCGCCACTCAACACCACCACCCGTTTGTCAGGGTTGCCGATCTTGGCGCCGAGCGCCGTCGGGAAGGCATAACCGAGGGTGCCGAAATAGGACGAGGTGATGTAGGTGCGGGGCTGCATCACCGGAAAGCAGATGTTGCCCCAGTAACCGACATTGGTGACGCCGCTGATGACAATGGCGTCGTCGTCGAGGCCGGCCCGCAAGTCGTCCAGCATGCTCACCTGCAGGGGCACCATGTCGCGCACGCCATTGCGGAAGGTCTTGCGCCAGCCGGCGATTTCCTCGCCTCGGGACTCGCGCGCCGAACCCATGGTGCGTACCGCCTCGACAAGCTGGGTCAAGCCTTCTTTGGCGTCGGCTTCGATGGCGACGGCCGTAGGCCGGATTTTGCCCGGCTCGCCGGGGTCGACATCCATGTGGATGAGGGTTGGCAGGACCTTGGCTTCGTCGTCTCTGATGCGGAACCGGGTGGCGACGGCGAAGACCGCATCGCTCTGCTCAAACAAATCCTTGATCGGACTTTGCATGTAGTAGCTGACGGCGATGTTGAGCGGGTGGTCGTCGGGCACTGCGCCCTTGCCCTGCTGGGTCATGATGACCGGCGCCTGAAGCAACTCGGCCAGGGCGACAAGCTCGGCCGAGGCGCCGGACGAGTTGATGCCGCCGCCGGCATAGATCACCGGCTTTTTGGCGTTGCACAGGATGCGCGCCGCATCGGCGATGGCGCCGGCGTCGGCGGGCGCCGCCCTGGCCCAGTCCTCCCGGTCGATAATGTCGATGTCGGCGGTCGCCGCCAGAATGTCCGGCGAAACCTCGATCTCGACCGGGCGGGGCCGGCCGGTACGGAGTTGGCGGAAGGCCTCGTGGACCATCTCGGGAATGGCGCTGATTTCAGTCGCCCGGTGGACCCATTTGGTGATCGGGCGGAATACGTCGAGCTGGTCGTCGACCTCGTGCAACTCGCCGATGTTCTTGCCCAGGGACGTGGTGGGAATTTGCCCCGAGATCAGCAGCACCGGCGATGACGCGGCATAGGCGGTGCCAAGACCGGCGGTAGCGTTAAGCGCGCCGGGGCCGGGCACCACCATGGCGACACCCACATCACCGGTCACCCGGGCATAGCCGTCGGCCATATAGGTTGTCGCCTGCTCGTGGCGGGTCTGGACCATGTGGAGCGCATTGCGCTTCTCGTAAACCGCGTCGATGGCGTCCATCATCTGCACGCCGGGGAGGGCGAACAGGGTGTCGACGCCTTCGCTCAACAACTGGGCAATCAGCGCCTGGGCGCCGGTCATCTTGGCCATGAATTCTTACTCCGTAATATCATCTCGGCAGATCCCGAGCGGCCCCGCCAACCTAGCCGTTGGCGAGGGATGTGTAAAAGGGCCAAAGCCCAAAATTGGCTGCAGTCCGTATACCCGCATGGCGGTGCCGCGGAACAGAGATTCTTTTTCGCCAGCAGAGAAATCCGCCGCCATTTTCTTGAAGGCGTTCCACAGCACGTTGTAGGAAATCGACACCTTGTCCACCGGGTAGTTGCTTTCGAACATGCAGCGCTCAACGCCAAATCGTTTGATGCAGTGCTCGTACCAGGGCCATTGTGCGGCCACCAGTTCGTCCGAGGTTATGGGCCGCTCACCCTTGTGCCAGCCGAAGCCGTTGATGGCCATGGCAAAGCCGCCAAGCTTGGCCACCACGTTGGGACATTGGGCGAGGGCGGTGATGTCGGTCTTCCACTGTTCGAAAATCTCATGGCGCTTGCCCTTGTAGGGGCCGATGCCGAGGGGACCGCCGAAATGGTCGTGAACGATCGTGGTCTCGGGGAAGGCGTAGGCGAGGTCGGTCAACTCAGAGATCTGGCGATGATAGTGCCACGCCTCGAAGACCATGCCTTGATGCGTAAGCGCCGCCATACCCACGCGAAATGCCGGTTCGGCATAGAGATGTTGCGGCGGGTTCGAGTGCGAATTGCGAACTACTTCGCTGTCATCCCAGCCGGCGGCGTGGCGTATGCCGCGAAACAAACCGTTGCCGGCTTGCTCATGGGCCGTCAGGACCTCGCCCACGGCTTCACCGAGCAGGAGATCGGCGTGACCGATAATGGCGCCGATGCGCGCCGCGCCGGCCGGGCCCTTGGCCGCCTCGGCCGCGACCTTGACAACGAACTCGGTTTCTCCCACCGGACGCATGGCCTTGGGACCGCTGGTGCGATATTCGGCGGTGCAGTCGATGAACACGGTCTGCTCGATGTTGTGGCCGCTGTTGGTATCGGCCCACAGGTCGGGCAACAGGTATGGCGTTTCCTTGTGATGCCACAGGTGATGGTGCGGATCGACGATGGGGCGTTCGGGCTCGATGGTCTCTTCAGTGACCTGGGCCAGCCAGGCGTCGTGATCGGTCATATGCTCTCGCTCTTCACGGGACTGTAAGTGCAGGGCAGGGATTGGACGCCGTGGACAAACAGGCCGTTGATCGGGATCAGGTTTTCGAGGTCAATTTCCAGGTCCGGCAGGGTCTCGAACAGGGTCTTGAAGAAATGATACATCTCGCGCCGCGCCAGGTGCATGCCGAGGCAGTGATGGACGCCGCCGCCGCCATAGCTCACATGGTCGTTAGGCCAGCGCCGGATATCGAAGCTCTCGGGATCGTCGAACACCGCCTCGTCGCGGTTGGCGGCGGTGTACCACATGACCACTTTGTCGCCGGCGGCGATGGACTGGCCACCGAGTTCCAGGTCCTCCTTGGCGGTGCGGGCGAAGTTCACCACCGGTGACGAATATCGCACGATTTCCTCCAGGGCACTGGCGACCAATCCTTCATAGTCGGCCATCCAGGCGCGCCGTTGGTCCGGGTGGCGCGCCAGCATGGCCGTGCCATGGGCAATGGAACTGGATGTCGTCTCGATGCCGGCGGTGATCAGCAGTTGGAAGAAAATGCCGATGTCGAGATCGGTCAGCCGTTCGCCGTCGATCTCGGCGGCGATCAAGGCGCTGATCAGGTCTTCCGTCGGCGCCTTGCGCCGTGCCCGGCACAGCGTCTCGCCGTAGTTATTGAGCGCCATGAAGGCTTCGTAGGCGTCGCCGAATTCACCGAGCTTGGCGTCGCCGAAACCTAATGCCTGGATGGTCAGGCGCTGAAGTTCCAGCCAGTATTTCTCGGGCACCTCCATCATGTCGCAGATCACGCCCATGGGCATGCGGCTGGCGACGTCGGTGGCAAAGTCGCAGGCGCCCCATTCCGACACCCGGCCGACGACGGCGCGGGCCCGGCGATCCATCTGATCCTCGATGGTTCGCAGCACCCGTGGCGTGAAGGCCTTGCTGACGATGCCCCGTAGCTTGGTGTGTCGCGGCGGGTCCAGGATCAGCAAGCCACTGGTCAGGTAAGCGTTTTCCGTGCTCTCACTGAACAACTGGGTGCCGAGGGTTGAGGTGAAGCGCTTGGAGTCCCGGCTCACCGTGCGGACCTCGGCGTGGCGGGTGAGGGACCAGAAACCGGGGCTTGTGGGGAAGCCCTTGATCGGCCGGCCCGCCTGCCAGGTTACCGGTCGCTTGCACCGGAAGCGGGCGAGCCATTCATAGCGATCATCTCGATCCCAGAATGCCGGGTCGCCCAGATAAAGGCTGTCGAGGTCGTCTGAAACCGCCGCCATGACTAGCGAATGGCCAGTACTCGATCGCCGCTCGCCGTTAGCACTTCGCAACCAGTCTCGGTCACCGCGATACTCTCGCTGAAGCCGATACCGATCTTGTCGGCCGGCACCCATGTGCAGATCGGCAGGTGGAAGGCCATGCCGGTCTCCAGCACGGTTTCCGAGCCAATGGCAATGTAGTGCGGGTTCTCGGTCCAGGTCGGCTGGAAGCCCATGCCGATGGAGTAGCCGTAGCCGCCGTGGAAGTAGACGCCTTCGGGAGCATCGTCGAAACCGTGTTTGGCGACTTGCGCCACGTCGTCGCCGGTGCGGCCGGGCCTGATATTTTCCAGCAGCAGTTCGAGGGTTTTGATCGAAGTCTCCGAAAGCCGCCGTAGGTTGTCCGACGGTTCACCAATGCAGGCGCTCCGCATGCCCGGTGCGTTGTAGCGCTCATAACAGCCGGAATACTCCAGATAGATCGGGTGGCCCTGCTCAAGCTTGAACCGCTTGTACGGAATATGGGGCATGTAGCCGGTGCGCGGACCAGTGGTGCACATGGGGTCGATGGACATGAGCTCGGAGCCCGCCGCGATCATGGCGCCGTAGCCGGCGGCGACAATCTCGTTGTCGGTCTTACCTTCGGCGGTAACGTCGAGTGTCGCCTTGAGACCGACGCCGGTCAGGGCGCCGGCTTTTCTCATATAGGCGATCTCCGGTGCCGATTTGATCATGCGCACGTCGAGCACTAGGTTGGTGGCGTTGACGAAGCTGGCATCGGGCAGGGCCTTGACCAGGGCAAGATAGCTTTCGGTGTCGAAGGCGCCGCAGGCGAAGGTTTCGGGATTGCCCATTTCCAAGCCGATACGCTTGCTGCCGGCGCCCCGGTCGCTCAACATTTGGCCCAGCTGGACAGCCGTGCCCTCGCTCTCGTACCAGTAAAACTGTTTGATATCGCGAATGGTGCTGAACAACAGGGCACAGGGCGCTTCCAGCTCCGAGGCATGCAGCGCCACATCGCCAGTGGTCGCGAGGATGCCGATGGTGTAGCCACAGGACATGGTGCAGTCGTAGCCGGTGAGATAGCCCAGGTTCGGGGTGCTGCTGATGATCAGTACATCGATGCCGTCTTCGACCATTCGCGCCTGGGTCTTGGCTACCCGCGCGGCATATTCGGCTTCGCTGAACGCCAGCTCAGTAGGTAGCGGTGACTCGTTCAGAATTTCGACCAGGTCCATGGTGTCCCCCCCGTAACCAAAATTAATAAGGCTGGCATGTAACCACATTCCAGCGGTGTCGGGAACGGCGTAAACCGCTAGTCGCCGATCAGTCCATCGACGAGAATTTCCGCTTCGGTCAGATCGTAGCCATATAGCTGTCGGGCCAGAATAACCGCTGACATGATGTCGCCGCGCTCGGCGAATTCGAGGAGCCGTGATTCCTGTTCGTCCCGGCTCGCCGTGGCGAAGGAATGGTGTTCGCTTTGGGCCTCGTTCTCGATGGTGTAGTTGCGGCGAAGGATAGCTGCCGCCTTGGCGATAGCCGGGCTGATCGAGGTGTCCGGGCCGTGCCAGTCGATGCGCACAATGGTACCGGCCATGAGCCGGACCGGGTAGTGGCGAAACTTGCCCTTGTCGCCAGTTCTGGCGCCCCAGAGCTAGCGCTCGGCCCGTAGATGGTCCGCCAGGTCACCGGTGTCGGCGCCGTGAAGCTTGATTTCCAGGCAGCCGCGGCCGACGCTATCCTCGCTGTGATCATCGCGCGACGGCTGGAGCATGCGGTGGCGGTGGCCGCGTATCCAGTCGATCTCGCGTTTGGGGATAAACACCACCGAGAGCGTGTCGGCGGGAAACCCGTGGTTTTGAAACGACCGGTACTTCACGTAGAGGCCATCGCCGGTCATGCGAAGAAACCAGTTTGACGGCATCAGGCTGGCCCGTGTGGCGACGACGACTCGTGTGGCTCGTGATTCACGAAATACCACGCCGCCGGGCCGGCGCGGCACCTCGGCCGCGCACAGGAACTTCAGATTGGCGTATTTGCCCACGAGTCCGCTGTCAGGACAGGCGGCCTCGGGCAGCCACCGGCCAGACGCGCTCGACCACGCCGTCGCGTATGCCCACATACCAGTCATAGAGGTTGACCGTCGGGTCGCAGTGGCCGGGCACCAGCATGACCGCGTCGCCCAGGGACAACACGGCCTCGTTGCCGACCGCCAGATTGCCGTGCTCGTCCGACGGGCCGGTATAGCTGACGCCTTCGGCCTCCCAGGCCAGGGGCAGGCCGGAATCGAAGGCCAGAGCCTTGAGCCCGGCGTCAACCACCCGGCGGTCGGCGGTCGGCGCGCTCATGACCGTGGCGCGCACGAACAGGCTGTGCTCGAAACTGTCGACCACGGTGCCGTAGTCGGCGTCCATGAATACATAAGAACCGGCTTGAAGCTCGTTGAGAACGCCAATTTCAAGGTCGAATTCGAAGGTGCCGGTGCCGCCGCCGCCGATGGTTTTGCAGGTCAATCCCACGGCGGCCAAGGCGTCCACCGTCGCCGTTGTCATGCGAGCAGCGTCCTCGGCCGCTGCCCGCCGTTCGTCCCGGTTACGAATATGCTGGGCGCCGCCGTGATAGGCCTGGAGGCCGGCGAAGCGCAGACCCGGTGTGGCATCGACCGCCTGGGCCAGGGCTACCGCCGGGGCGCCGGGCAACACGCCGCAGCGGCCCATGCCGATATCGATCTCGATAAGCACTGCGATCTCGGCGCCATAGGTCAAGGCGGCGGCGCCGATATCGGCGGCGTTGTTGGCATCATCGACGCAGATCGCGATAGTAGCGCTGCGCGCCAGGGCGGCTAGGCGGGTTATCTTGCGTGACCCCACTACCTGATTGCTGATCAGTACGTTGTTGATGCCGCCCTCGACCATGACCTCGGCCTCACCGACCTTCTGGCAACACACGCCGACCGCCCCATGGGCCATCTGGTGGCCGGCGATAACTGGTGACTTATGGGTCTTGGCGTGGGGCCGAATACGGATGCAACGACCCTCCAGGTGCTCTGCCATGCGGGCCAGATTTCGTTCATAGGCAGCGAGATCGACGACCAGCGCTGGGGTGTCGATCTGATCGACGGACATGCCGACGTCGGCGGGTTGAACCTGGGTCATGGGATCGTCCTTTGATAAACGTGCATTGACGACCAGCATTAACCCAGGACGCCCCGCCAACGTTAGGAAAATTAAGTTCTTTCCCGTGATCCTTGGTATATCAGTCCGTGGCGACTAGGGTTGAGCCATGGAGGATATGTATTTCTTGAGCATGCGGCACGAAATGGTCGAACTTGTCGCTGCCCACGCCGCCATGGTCTGCGACCACATGGACAAAGACGTCATCGACAATCGAGTAATGGCGGCCATGTCCAAGGTGCCGCGCCACGAATTCGTGCCGGTGGAGCTGCGCGGCATGGCCTACCTCGACAATCCCCTGCCTATCGGCTTTGAAAAGACTATCTCACAGCCGTTCATCGTCGCCTTGATGACTGACTTACTGGGCCTCGAGCCACACCATCGGGTACTCGAAATTGGTACGGGTCTGGGCTACCAGGCGGCTGTTCTCGGTGAATTGGCCGCGACGGTCTACAGCGTAGAAATCATAGAAGAACTCGCGTCCGAAGCGCGGCGGAGGCTGGGCCGCATGGGTTACACAAATATCGAGACAAAGGTCGGCAACGGCTATTATGGCTGGCCCGAGCAGGCGCCGTTCGACGCCATCATGGTCACCGCCGCGCCTGATCTCATTCCGCCACCGCTGTTTGGCCAATTGAAACCCGGTGGCCGCATGGTCATTCCGGCGGGAATTGAGCGTTCCCAGCAGCTCATGGTCGTTACCAAAGACATCAATGATAATATTTCCACTCGTGAGGTACTGCCGGTGATGTTTTCGACTTTAGTTACCGACGAATAACCCAGTCAAAACGCCCCAATTCATAAAATCGTGTGATCAAGTCGCCCCATGAGGAGGTCGGCCTGGCACAACCTGGTCCACTGCGGTCAAGTTTGGCGGCCAGAGTCGCCGCCCAGAGCCGCCACAGGCGATTTTATCGAAGGAATTCAACATGTACGATTCAAGCGCGGTTACGCAAAAAGTGGAGACCGAAGTCGAGATGGCCCTCACGGACGGCACTGTCATCAACAAGGAAGTCATTGCCCGCATTACGCCGATCGAGCGCGCTGTCGACGACGAGAAAATCGTATCCATTATGTAGCTAATGCCGGCAACGGCGACCTATCCGTCGTGGCGCCGGTCCGAGTGACCTAAGGATTTATCCGGCGCAACGTGGTCGCGAACAATCTGCTTGAGTTCCTTGAGTTCGGGAAAACACCCCTGGTCCTTGCGCGACCATACCGTCTGCCCCCCCCACTCGCACATCAAACACGCCACCCGAGCCGGGAATCAGCGTTACCGCGCCGAGTTCGGCTTCGAAGGTGGTGAGCAACTCCTGCGCCGTCCAGCCGGCCCGCAGGAGCCAGCGGCAGCCGGTGCAATATTCAATTTCGACACGTGGGGCCATGGGATTCCACTCTATCGTATTGAGGCGTTTTGTCGCTGCTTGACGAATACCATATGGCATCTTGGGACGATTTGACTCAGGTCATGTGACGGCCATCACAGACGCTCTATAGGGAGGTGGTTAACAACATGGCGTTGTCCGAACGCCGTGCCCAAGCCGTGGCCGACGCCATCGTCGGACATGGCATCGACACCATGGTTCTTATGGTCATGGCCATGAGCGAAGATGAGCCTCGGGTCGATACCGCAGATGGTGAGCACGAACGTCAGAACCGCTATGTCAAGGTGACGATTATCCCCTGATCCCCTCCCCAGGTGGGTAACGTTCGCCTTGGCGAATGCACACCAGACGCGTAGAACGGGGCGGTGGTTATTCCATCGCCCCGTTGCTGTTTCGCGGGTCACACGACACAAGGCGAGATCGTTATGAGACTTCTGATTGCCCTGTTGTTGCCGTTCCTGGTGTTTTTCACCATCGGTCGCCCGTTTTCCGGAATCCTCTGTCTGATCCTGTGGATCACGATTATCGGCTGGGTTCCGGCGGCAATCTGGGCGGTCTATGCCTTGGGTCAGTACAAGACTGACCAGAAAATCGCCGACCTGCGCGAAAACGGATGAAGACTTCCATCAAGATATTTCTGTGGTGCCTCGGGGTTGGGTTGGTTCTGGCCATCATCGGTCTCGATCCCCTGGAGTTCTGGATCGGCCTCGGCGAATTCGGCCAGTCGGTGTTTGATTGGTTCGTCGAACTCGGCCGTTGGATGGGCCCCTTCATTCTGGTTGGCGCGGTCATCGTGCTGCCTATCGCCGGCGTTCGCTGGTTGATCGGCGAGGCCAAAAGACGAAAACGCCGGGCGCGCTCGGCGCCCCCATCCGAGGATATCTAGACCCATGAGCACCAGTATTTTTGATCTCACCGGGAAGGTCGCCGTGGTCACCGGAGGCGGGCGGGGACTGAGCCGCGCCATGGCTATCGGCCTGGCCGATGCCGGTGCCAAAGTCGTGGTCTGCACCCGTACTAAAGCCGATGTCGATGCGGTCGCCGCCGAGATCAACGCCCGCGGTGGCGACGCCCTGGCGGTGGCCTTCGACGCCACGTCGCGCGATGACTGCCACCGGCTCATGGCCGAGACCATCAAGGCCTATGGCCGCCTTGACGTTATGCTGGTGGGCCATGGGGTCAGTGGCGTTCCGGTCGATGCCCTGGATGTCACCATCGACAACTTCGAGACCGTGGTGGGAATCAATATTACCGGCTGTTTCAACGCCGCCCAGTACGCCGCCCGGCAGATGGTCAAGCAGGGTGAGGGGGGCTCGATCATCCTGGTGTCTTCGACGTCGAGCATGGTGGCGTTTCCCGGGATTATGGCTTACGGCGCCTCCAAAGGCGGTGTCGACCAGATGATGCGCGAAATGGCCGCCGCCTGGGGGACCCACAATATCCGGGTCAACACCATCAATCCTGGCTACACCACCCACGCCATGAAGGGCAAAGGCCCGCGGGGCGCCGACGAAAAGAACGAGGCCGCAATTCGCCTCAGGACACCGCTTGAGCGCAGGGGCGAACCATCGGAGTTTGCCGGCCCGGCAATCTTCCTAGCCTCCGACGCGTCATCCTTCGTCACCGGTGTGGTTCTGTCGGTTGATGGTGGCTATTGCGCATTGTGAATAAGCATTAGGAAAAGACTATAATAGCATGCAGAAAAACAATAAAACGAATTTAGTTCGTCGCATCACGACCCGAGGCGGCATGGCTATGCCGGCGCTCGGGTTGGGGACCTGGCGCATGGGTGAGGACGGCTCGAAGCGGGCCGGTGAAGTAGCCGCATTGCGCCTCGGCATGGACCTCGGCATGGACTTGCTCGATACCGCCGAGATGTATGCCGAAGGCGGCGCCGAAGAGGTTACCGGCGAGGCCATGGCGGGGCGCCGCGACGACATGTTCGTGGTCTCCAAAGTGCTGCCCGAGAACGCTTCGCGCCAGGGCACCATCGACGCCTGCGAACGCAGTTTGCGACGCCTCGGCACCGACCGTATTGATCTCTATCTGCTTCATTGGCGTGGCTCACACCCGATCCAGGATACCCTCGATGCCTTCGCCCAGTTGGTCGACGAGCAGAAAATCATTCACTACGGCGTCAGCAACCTGGATACCGAGGCCATGACCGGCTGCGAAGCCTTGCGCGGCGGTCCCGGCGTTACCGCCAACCAGGTGCTGTACAACCTCAACAAGCGCGGCCCGGATTGGGACCTGCTGCCGTGGTGCGCCGATCATCAGGTGGCGATGATGGCCTATTCACCGCTGGATCAAGGCGGTCTCGCGCATACCCCCGGGTTGTCGGCGGTGGCCCGGCGTCACGGGGTCAGCGAGGAATGCGTGGCCCTGGCCTGGACCCTGCGTCATCCCTGGGTGGTGTCGATCCCCAAGGCGTCGAACCCGGAGCATGTGAAGTCCAACTACCGGTCGATCTCGCTCATTCTCACGGACCAGGATATCACCGACATCGACAGCGATTTTCCACCGCCCGACGGGCCGATTCCCCTGGACCTCTACTGACGCCCAATCGCCGCACCATGGCGGTGGTTTTGCACTGAACGGTTTGATGTGGCATAAACATGAGCCGATAAATCGGCCGAGTGTTACCAAAAACAAACAGCGAAATGGCACAAGCAAACACAGTTTATATTTAGCCATACCGAATAACTCTCAAAAGGAGTTCCTAATGAAAAATACATTC